>CALBMG010000177.1 GCA_937896185.1 uncultured Microbacteriaceae bacterium
TGCCGGCTGCCTGTAGTTGGTTTCTAATTGCATCTGATTGAGCAAAATCTTTGTTGGCGCGCGCCGCATTGCGGTCTGCGATAAGCGCCTGAACCAGGTTTTCGAGCACCTGGTCGTTGCCAGTCGCGCCTGCGGCCCAATCCAGCGGGTTGATCCCTAGGACCGAGGTCATGGCAAGTACTGCCGAAAGCGATTCCGAGAGCGCTTGGTCATTAGCCGAGTCGATTGCCGAATTACCTGCGCGCACCTCATCATGGAGCGCTGCCAATGCAGCGGGCATCGCCAGGTCTTCATCCATGGCCTTGATAAAGGCTGCCGGCAAGGTTGCCATAACGGCTGCATCGGCAATTGAAGGAGCAGCACCTAGGCGGCGGACTGCCTTTTCGATGAAAGTCTCGATGCGGGTGACCGCGGCTTCTGCCTCGTCAAGCACACCCTCGTGATAATCGAGAACCGAACGGTAGTGTGCCGAGCCAAGGTAGTAGCGAACGACGATTGGGCGAGCTGCCGCCAACAGGTCTGCCGCAAAGATTGAGTTACCAAGCGACTTTGACATCTTCTGCCCGGCAACGTTCACGAGGCCGTTGTGCAACCAGTAGTTGGCAAAGGCATCGCCAGCGGCAGAGCTCTGGGCCAGCTCGTTCTCGTGGTGCGGGAACCGAAGATCGAGACCGCCGCCATGAATATCAAATTGTGCACCGAGGTACTTAGTTGCCATCGCCGAGCACTCAATGTGCCAGCCAGGTCGACCAGCACCAAAACGCGAATTCCAAGCAGCCGATTCAGGGTCGCCCGCCTTGTGGGCCTTCCAAAGTGCGAAGTCGCGCGAGTCACGCTTGCCGCGCAGTTCAACCTCGGCGTCAGGCGCCATGTCATCAATTTTTTGGTTGGTTAGTTCGCCGTAACGAGCCCACTTTGAAGCGGCAAAGTAGACATCGGCAGAGCCGTCTTCAGCCTGATATGCATAGCCAGCGGCAATCAAACGCTCAATCAAATCGAGCATCTCTGGGATGGCCGCGGTAGCACGAGGTTCATAGTTTGGCGGAGTGATCTGCAGAGCCGCATAAGCCTGATTGAAGGCAAGTTCAAATCTGTACGCAAGCGCCCACCACTGCTCACCGGTTACTTTGGCATTCTCGAGCACCTTGTCGTCAATGTCGGTGACATTACGTACGAGGGTCACATCAAGCCCGCTGAAGGTGAGCCAGCGGCGGAGTTGGTCGTAGACCAAAGCTGAACGTAGGTGGCCCACGTGCGGTAGGCCCTGGACGGTAGGACCGCACAGGTAGATTCCGACCTTGCCGGCGACGATAGGTTCGAAGGCGCGCACGGCTTGGGCGCGTGAATCAAACAGGCTTAGGCTCACGATGCAAGCCTACCTTCAGGGCCTGATTGAGCCCCGGATTTAGCCAGCAAAGCGGTGGCCACAGCGGCGACACCCTCCGAATTGCCAAGGAACCCGAGACCATCGGTGGTCGTGGCACCCAGCGAAACCGGAGCTCCCAGGATTGCTTGCAGTGCAGCCTCAACCGCCTCGCGATGGGGCGCAACCTTTGGGCGATTGCCGATTATCTGAACCGCAACGTTTTCCACTCGGAATCCGGCCGCAGCAATCAGGTCGATGGCACCTTCAAGGAACACCTTGCCATTGGCACCCGAAAATTCTGGTCGGTCTACACCGAAGTTTGAACCGATGTCGCCAAGGCCCGCAGCTGAAAGTAGGGCATCCACGATTGCGTGGCTAACGGCGTCACCATCGCTGTGACCATCAAGACCGCGCTCTCCTGGCCAAATAATGGTGCCTAGATAGAGAGGCTTGGCCGCATCTTCGGTGAAGCGGTGAACGTCGGTTCCGATGCCGGTGCGAAAACCGGCCGGTTGCCCACTGAATCTGAGTTCGGCGGCCGCGAGGTCTGCTGGGGTGGTGATTTTGAATGCGCGTTCGTCGCCATCAACGGCAAGGATGGCGTGCCCCGCTGCCTGCATCAATGCGGCGTCATCGGTGAATTCGGTTTCTGCCTCGGCATAAGCGGCGCGAAGTTCGGCAGAGAGGAAGCCTTGCGGGGTTTGCGCCGAACGCAGAACCTCGCGGTCTACAGTTTCTAAAACCGTTTCGCCAGCAATTCGCTTGATTGTGTCGACCACGCGCATTACTGGCAAGGATGACGTGCGAGTTGAGCGAACCGAAGCTGCTACAGAACTGAACAAACTTGTTGGCGCGAGCGCGCGCGCCGCGTCGTGCACCAGAACGATTTCGGAAGCCTCGGCAACTTCGGCAAGGGCGTTTGAGATAGAGCCCTGTCGAGTTTCGCCACCGAGAACAACCTCGAGGTCAATTGGCAGTTCGCCGATCAATTCGGCAGCGATCTGGGCAGCCTCGACCAAATGTGATTCGGGTACGGCAATAATCAGCTGTGCCAAATCTGGCAAAGCAATGATTGATTCGATTGCGTGGGTGAGCAATGGTCGACCGACCAGGTCAACGAACGCCTTTGGTTTACCTGCGCCTAGGCGCTGCCCTTGACCCGCAGCAACCACTACCAACGCGATATCGCGCTTGGCCATGAGACCTGCCTTAGAGTGGTTGGGTTATGAAGCCAGAACTGTGTCTAGTTCGGCAGATGCCTTCTCTTCATCGGTCTTGCGAGCAAGAGCCAACTCTGAAACCAAGATCTGGCGGGCCTTGGCCAACATGCGCTTTTCACCGGCTGACAAACCACGGTCTTGGTCGCGACGCCATAGGTCGCGAACAACCTCTGACACCTTCACGACGTCACCCGAAGCAAGCTTCTCTAGGTTTGCCTTGTAGCGACGAGACCAGTTGGTTGGCTCTTCGGTGAACTCGGCGCGAAGAACGCTGAAAACCTGCTCGACGCCCTTTTTGTCGATAACGTCACGAACGCCGACCATCTCGACGTTGGCAGCTGGAACCCAAATGGTTAGCTCGCCCTGGGCGACCTTTAGCTGCAAGTATTTTTGGGTTTCACCGCGAAGTGTGCGGTCGGCAACCTCGATGATTTGTGCTGCACCGTGGTGGGGATAAACGACTGTTTCGCCGACTTCAAACTTCATGTGGCTAATTCCCTTCAGAAACAACAATTTTACCACACTTTAGGGGGTTTATAAAGGGGTAAACTAGAGGGGCTGTTTAGCCACCGGAGGAAAAATGAACATCCGCAAAATTGCAACCGTAGCCATCGCCGCATCACTAATGCTGAGCACCGCAGGTTGCACATTTGTTAGCCCAATCGCATCTCGCATCGAATACACCCCTAGCGATGGCAGCCAGGTAACCCTGAAGCACGTAGATGCCCGAAACTTCATCTATTTGAGCGACGGTAAGGGCAATGCCGCCTTGATCGGCTCGCTTGTGAACCGCGGTCTGACCTCAACCAGCGTCAAGCTTCAGTTCACCGATGCGACTACCAGCGAAAAGAAGGAAGCTTTCTTCACCCTCCTTCCTTCGCAAAAGCTCGACTTTGGTTACAACGGAGCAAGCGCTCTTAACTTCGACCTAGGCGGCAAGCCAGGTTCTCTAGTGACCATGTTCGTGGTTGCTGATGGCGAGGCCGGCAAGGCTATGAACGTTCCTGTTCTAGATGGAACTCTTTCTGAGTACGCTGAAATCTTCAAGGGCCTCGGAGGCAGCATGCCTGCGGTTACCGAAGAACCTGCAGCGGAACCAACCGAAGAAGCAAACCACTAAGACTCAACAAAGAAAAAGACCACCCATTGGGTGGTCTTTTTTGTCTAAACCTCGAATTTATAACCGAGGCCACGAACTGTCATCAGATGAACCGGGCGCGCAGGGTCATCCTCGATTTTTGAGCGAATGCGCTTGATGTGCACATCCAAGGTCTTGGTGTCACCGAAATAGTCGCTGCCCCACACGCGGTCGATCAATTGGCCGCGCGTCAAAACACGCCCAGGGTTGCGAAGGAAATATTCGAGCAGGTCAAACTCCTTGAGTGGCATGGACACCGACTTGCCGTCCACAGTTACCTTGTGGCGTTCGACGTCCATAGAAATACGGCCGACGGTCAGCTCGTCAGCTGTGTGGTTGTCGGCCTCGACCAGTTTGCGGCGAACAACCGCCTTGATGCGGGCCAACAACTCACTGGAACGGTACGGCTTCGTGACGTAATCATCTGCGCCCAATTCCAGCCCGACGACGATGTCCACCTCGGTGTCCTTTGCTGTCAACATGATGATGGGAATGTTCGACGACTTGCGAACTTCACGGCACACGTCGATGCCCGAAATGACCGGCAACATCAGGTCGAGCAAAATCAGGTCAAACCCGCCCTTGGCAAACTCGACCAGAGCCTTCTGGCCATCATCGGCGATGACCGTCTCATAGCCATCGCGCTCCAAGAGCAGCGCCAACGGTTCGCTCAGCGATTCCTGATCCTCAACCAACAGAATTCGGGTCATTACGCCAGCTCCTCGTATTCGGGTTCAATCTCGATCTCGCCATCGATGTGGCGGGGAAGGATGATGGTGAACGTCGTACCCTTGCCCACCTGGGACCACACACGCACGTCGCCACCGTGGCCCTGAATGATGTGTTTCACAATCGCAAGCCCCAGTCCGGTACCACCGGTGTTGCGGTGCCTAGCGGGGTCGGTTCTGTAGAACCGCTCGAACACTCGCGCCAATTCGTCTTCGGGAATACCGACACCGTTATCGGCGACACTGATCTCGACCGTCGCGTCGCGAACATCGACACCGATTCCCACATTTCCACCGACATTGGAATAGTTGATGGCGTTCGATACCAGGTTCGACACTGCGATATTGAGAAGCTCTTTATTTCCCATAACTCGCACGTTGGGGAACTTCATGACCTTGACGGCCACCTCGCGGGCATCGGCGAGTCCCTGCGAGGCGTCGACCGCGGCTTGCACCATGTCGCGGACCTTGGTGACTTCACTCAGCGAATCCGCATCGAGCGACTGCACGACAGACAGTCTGATGATGTCGTTGGTAAGTCGGGCCAGCCGCTGGCTCTCGTCGCCAATCTTGCGCGCAAACTTGACTACCTTGGGCTGGTCCTCAGCCAGGCCCTCAATGGCCTCGGACATCAAACTGATCGCGCCAATCGGGGTTTTCAATTCGTGCGAAACATTTGCCACAAAGTCGCGGCGCATCTGTTCCAGTCGCTGCGTTTCCGACAGGTCATTCACCGACACCAACAGGAAACCGCCATCGAATGGCGCGACCGTGATGCGCAGCGGCAAACCCCGGTCGGTGCCCTCGTCAACCCGGACCTCGATGTCCCGTGATCGGGTCTTGCCCACCTTGCGCACCTCGTCAATCAATTCACGAAGTTCGGGATCAATCACCACGTATGTGCCCGCCAACCCCAATGCCATGCAGCGGGCATCGCCATAAATCACACGGAAGCCATCGCCCACAAAAATTGCGGCAACATCGAGCGACTGGACGGCCGCGATGGCCCCTGCCGGAATTTTGGAACGTGTCAGGGCCGACGAATTATTTCCTCGCACCCACTGGACCATGAGGACCCCGAAGACGCCCACCACGGTGGACAAAATCGCGACGGCGACCATGTCGGTGGTGTTCAGCATGCTTTCAGCGTAAAGCCCACGTAAACGGTGCAACAACAGTTCAGCCAGTTATGGTCGATTTTTCGCCGACAATTCACGGCTTCGTTACCTAATGTTCAGATTCGCTGGGAACTGTGGAAGTACAGCCGCGCGACCGCGGCAGAAATGGAATGTAAGACTATGCGCGAAGTTTTTCAACAGGAACTCGAAAACGTACAGAGTGGGCTGGTTCGCTCGGCTGACCTGGTTGTCGAATCCATCACCAACGCCGTCGCCGCGTTCACGAACACCGAAATCACCCTGGCCGAGAACGTGATCAGCGCCGACCCGGAAATCGACCGCAGTGTTTTGGAACTCGACGAGCAGGCAATCCAAATTTTGGCCCGCCAGCAGCCCGTGGCACGTGACCTGCGCATCGTGGTAAGCGCGCTGCGAATTTCCGCTTCGCTGGAACGCATGGGCGATATTGCCGAACACATTGCCCAGCTGGCACGCTACCGTTACCCCGACAAGGCAGTCCCCAAGGGCCTTCGCCCCGTTTTCCGTCAGATGGGCGCACTGGATATCGCCATGGCCGAAACGGTGCGCGACCTGTTGACCACCTACGACGAGAAACTTGTACAGAAGATCTTTGACATGGAAACCCAGCTCGACGAACTACACCTCGCAGTGTTTGACAAGGTCTTGAGCGAGGCGTGGGCCGGCGAGGTTCCCGCAACGGTCGACGCCACACTCGCATCGCGCTACCACGAGCGTTTCGGCGACCACGCCGTCTCGATTGCCAAGAAGGTTCAGTATCTGTCCAGCGGCAACTGGAACGCCTAGCCCGTAGAACAGTTCGGCCCCGCCCACCTTCCGGTGCGCGGGGCCGAACTCGTGTCAGAGGTCGTTACTTCTTACCCTGCGAGGCGACAGCTGCAGCACCGGCTGCAGCGGCCTCGGGGTCGAGGTATTCGCCCTTGCCGATGGGCTTCAGGTCGGTGTCCAGGGTGTAGACCAACGGAATTCCTGTGGGGATGTTCAGCTCGGCGATGTCGTCGTCGCTGATTCCCTCGAGGTGCTTCACCAACGCACGCAACGAGTTGCCGTGAGCGGTGACCAGTACGGTCTTGCCGGCGCGCAGGTCGGGAACAATGTCGCTCTGCCAGTACGGCAGCATGCGGTCGATGACCAGCTTCAGTGACTCGGTGCGGGGAAGTTCGTCACCCAAGTCGGCGTAACGCTCGTCGTGGGCCTGCGAGAATTCCGAATCGTCCGACAGCTCGGGCGGGGGAACATCAAACGATCGACGCCACAGCTGGAACTGCTCGGGGCCGAATTCTTCGAGGGTCTGCGCCTTGTCCATACCCTGCAGTGCGCCGTAGTGTCGTTCGTTCAAACGCCATGAGCGCTTCACGGGGATCCACAGCCGGTCGGCGACGTCCAGAGCGTAATTGGCGGTTTGGATCGCACGGGTCAGCATGCTGGTGTACAAAACTTCGGGCTTGAGGCCGCTCTCGGACAGAAGTTCACCAGCGCGCTTGGCCTCGGTCACACCCTGTTCGCTGAGTCGAACGTCGACCCAACCGGTGAAAAGGTTTTTCTGGTTCCATTCTGAGTTTCCGTGGCGGAGGAGAATCAGCGTATATGTCATGTGCCTAGCCTACAGACGGAAGAATGGTGGCATGGCTGTCGGACGAATCACGCGCGGGACTACGGGAACAAACCGTCTGCGCCGCATGGACCGATGGCTGGCGCGGCACAGACGGTTCCTGGCGATGACTAATCCGACCGTTGTCGACTTGGGTTACGGGGCCGCGCCATGGACAGCCTTGGAATTGTTCGACCGGCTCAGCAGTGTGAATCCGGGCACCACTGTGGTTGGAATCGAGATCGACCCCGAACGCGTGCAGGCCGCTCTGCCGTTTGCAAAGGACGGCGTCAGCTTTCACCGCGGCGGGTTCGAAGTCCCGCTGCCCGGTCGCCGCACAGCCGACGTCATCAGGGCCTTTAACGTGTTGCGGCAATACGACGAAACAGAGGTCGCGGGCATTTGGGATCAATTGCGGTCCCGCCTCTCGCCGGGGGGAATTCTGATCGACGGCACATGCGACGAAATCGGTCGAGTGTCGACCTGGGTTTCATTGGGAACCGATGGTCCCGAAACGTTCACTGTGTCCCTGCGCCTGGAGGAACTCGAAGTCCCGTCGATTGCCGCGGAACGACTGATCAAGGCCCTGATTCACCGCAACATCCCCGGTGAACGAATTCATGACTTCTTTGTGGACCTCGACCGATATTGGGCGATTAATTCGCCGTTGGCGGTGTATTCCCCCATCCAGAGGTGGGTGGCGACGGTTCGGATGATGAAGGACGGTGGCTGGCCGGTGCTCGACAATGCGATCCGTCACCGACTGGGCGACATCACCGTAACGTGGGAAGCCGTGTCACCCCGGCAATAGCACCGGCTGTGGGCGAAACGATTACTTCGCAGGTCGCGGCCACAGCGATTCCGTCGTGTTCGACCGTGACTGGAGCATCAACGGGGGTGGTGCGTTTCACGAGCGCGAGCGCGACGGGGCCTTCCTCGAAGTGGACGCCGGCGGTGGTGATTCTGCCCACAACCTGACCATCGACGAGCACGTCGTCACCGGCGGCCACAAACACGGAGTCGCTGCCATCAAGGTGCAACCGGACCACGCGACGAGGCGGATGCCCGACGTTGTGGACCTTGGCCACTGTTTCCTGGCCGGGGTAGCAGCCTTTGTTCAGGTGCACGGCAGATCGCATCCAGTCCAACTCGTGGGGCAGTGTGGTGACGTCGACGTCTGCGAGCGCCGGACGACCCGCGATCACACGCAGAGGCTCAGCAACTGTTGCGGGAACAATGGGCAATGTTGCAACAGCACTGGAGGGCACAACCCATTCGCTGTAATCCCATTCACGCGGCTGCTCGCCCTCGGCGTACTGGTACCCGCCAGGTTGAACGTGTGCCCAGGGATCGGTCCATTCCGCAATCCCTGACTCGGGTGCGAGTGAACTGCGGCCCATCACCACCACGACATCGGCGACCTCGGACACCGACACGTCTTCCATAAAGATTCGGGCGTCGAGCCACTCGACGATGTCAGATGCTGCTGAGCCCGGGGCAATCAGCAGGGTCGAATCCGCTTCCTCAACAATGTGGAACACTCGGAGCACTCGGCCCTCGGGGGTCAACGACAGGGCTTCACGAGAATCCCCCGGAGCGAGGGGTCGCACACGCTGTGTCAGCAGATTATCAAGAAGCGAAAGCCGGTCGGATCCTGTCACCCGCAACACTGCGGCAGGGATCACACAGTACGCGGAACCCTCCGCGAATGCCCGCTGATCGACGAGCGGGTTCGACATTGTTAGCGCTGACCGCGGAACAGGCGAACGAGCACCAGTGCCGACAATGAGCCGATAGCCACAAATGCGAGGCCCAGCAGGACCAGGAAGAAAATTTCTACAGCCAAAACCATGTCTTTAGCCTACGCCTTCCCACGTCCAGTCCAGAATCGTGACACCGTCGACGATTACCGCAATAACCATGGCCACACCCACGATGATGAGCACTCCCGTAGTGGTGAACGCCATCCGATTCACGAGACCCTTTTTGCGCTGCAACGCCAGCTGGATTCCAAACGTCAGAATGAGGCAGGCGCCCACAACAATCGACAGGGTCGCCGGCCACGGCTGCGCCTCGTTGATCACAAATGCCCCCACGGAACCAATCAACGCGACAACCCATACGGGCAAGGCGGTAGCAAATCGACGAGGCATACCACCACCTTAAACGGCTCTAGACTAGAACTGCAGGGGACGGAGGTTTAATGACATCGATCGTTATCCTCACGAGCGCGTCGGATTCGCCGCTCCCCACGTTGGGACTCCTGCCTCATCACGTCATCATCGCCCCGATGACGCCCCAATCCTTGGCCGATTACAACACGTGCAACCTCGTAATCCTGGATGGCGTACGCGACCTGGTTGCCGCCAAAAATATGGCCAACCTGCTCAACACCGCGAAACTGCCCGTTCCCGTGGTGCTGGCGCTCACCGAAAGTTCACTGGCCGTCGTCGACGCATCGTGGGGCATCAGCGACTTCCTGCTCACCACGTCCTCTCTCGCTGAAATCGATGCTCGCATCCGCCTCGCGGTCACCTCGAATGCCCCAGAATCCGCGACCGGGCTCAGCCATTCGGGCGTCAGCATCGACGAGCACAGCTTCCAAGCCGCCGTCAACGGACGCGCACTCGACCTGACATTCAAAGAATTCGAACTGCTGCGATTCCTCGTCGCGAACCCGTCACGAGTCTTTACTCGCGAACAACTTCTGAGCGAGGTCTGGGGTTACGACTACTTCGGTGGAACCCGCACCGTCGACGTGCACGTGCGACGGTTGCGCGCCAAGTTGGGCGACCATGAATCCGTTATCGGAACAGTCAGAAACGTAGGGTATCGTTTCGCTCCTGGGAGTTCACGAGGAGATGACTAGCAGTGGAAACAACGGGAACAGCGTTATCGGGTTCAGTCGATAGCGATCTCGCCGACGATTTCGAGAGTGCGCCGGTTCGACACGATGCCAGCCTGCCCGTCGACCGGTTCCTCGACCGTGAAGCCTCATGGCTCGCGTTCAACCGCAGGGTGCTGGAATTAGCCGAGGATACGCGGATTCCACTGCTGGAGCGACTGAACTATTTCGCCATCTTTGCGGGCAACCTCGACGAATTTTTCATGGTCCGTGTCGCCGGTTTGAAGCGACGCATCGAAACGGGAATCGCGGTGCCTACCAACATCGGGCGCGGCCCCCACGAGGTGCTCGCCGACATTCACCGGTCCGCACACAAGCTGCAGGAACGGCATGCGGCGGCGTTTGCCCAACTTTCTCGTGAAGACCTGGTGAACGCGGGAATCCAGATTGACCGTATCGCCGACCTGGGCGACGACGACCGTGCGTACATCACCGACATGTACCTGAACCAGATCTTCCCCGTTCTGACCCCGTTGGCCGTCGACCCCGCACACCCGTTCCCCTATATTTCGGGCCTGTCCATGAACCTCGCCGTGCGTGTGCGAAACCCTCGCACCGACGAAGCCAACTTTGCCCGTGTCAAGGTCCCTGGCAACCTGCCCCGTTTTGTGTCACTACCCGATGACGGCAGTGGCCGGCTGAAATTCGTCACACTGGACGACCTGATTTCACACCACCTGTCCAGCCTGTTCCCCGGCATGGAGATTCTCGACCACCACGCGTTCCGTCTCACCCGTAACGAAGACATGGAAATCGACGAGGACGAAAGTGAAAATCTGATTCAGGCGTTGGAAGCCGGACTGTCGCGTCGCCGATTTGGCGAACCCATCCGACTCGAAATCAGCACCGACATGGATGACGTGACACTGGGGTTGCTGGTACGCGAATTGGGACTTGACGATGACGAGGTCTATCGTCTGCCCGGCATCCTCGGCCTGGATTCACTGTTTGAAATTTCGGGAATTCGACGCCCAGAGCTGAAGTTCCCCAAACAGGTTCCCGCCACCGTGGCAGCATTTCAACCGCTGGAACCGGGCGGGTCGGCCAATATTTTCAAGGCCATGCGCGACGGCGAAGTGCTGGTGCACCACCCCTATGAATCATTCGCCACCAGCGTGCAGGCATTTATCGAACAAGCCGCAGCTGACCCCGCAGTGTTGGCAATCAAACAAACCCTGTACCGCACCAGCGGAGATTCACCCATCGTTCAGGCCCTCATCGCTGCCGCAGAGTCAGGCAAGAGCGTTCTCGCTCTGGTCGAACTGAAGGCACGCTTTGACGAACAGGCCAACATCAAGTGGGCGCGCAAGCTGGAAAAGGCGGGGGTACACGTCGTGTACGGACTCGTCGGGCTCAAAACACACTGCAAACTCACCCAGGTCATCCGCCGCGAAAAGTCAGGCGAATTGGGCTACTACTCGCACATCGGCACAGGAAACTACAACCCCAAAACGAGCCGACTCTACGAAGACTTAGGGCTCTTCACCACATCGACCGAAGTCGGTGGCGAACTGACCCGACTTTTTAACGAGCTCAGTGGCTACGCCATCGAAAAGAAATTCAAGAGACTGCTGGTGGCACCGCGATATCTGCGATCCGGTCTGCTGAAACTTGTCGCCAAAGAGACCGAGGCCGCGCTCGCCGGTGAGCCCGCGGGAATCCGCATCAAAGTCAACTCGCTGGTCGACGAAACGATCATCGACGCCCTGTACAAGGCCAGCCAGGCCGGCGTCACTGTGGACATATCCGTTCGCGGAATCTGTTCGCTGATTCCCGGCCGCCCCGGGCTATCCGACAACATCCGAGTGCACAGCATCTTGGGAAGATACCTCGAACACTCCCGAATTTTCTCATTCCACAACGGCGGAAAGCCGATCGTCTACATCGGGTCAAGCGACATGATGCACCGCAACCTCGACCGACGCATCGAAGTGCTCGTGCGACTCGAGGCCCAACACCACATCGACTATGTGGAAAGATTGCTTGACCTGCACATGAGCGACACCGCATCGACGTGGGTGCTGGGCAGCGACGGAGGATGGTCGCGACGCACTGGCGACGAACTGATCGACGTCCAAAACCACGTCATGCACGAAACGGAAGTACGAAACCGAATGGGAGCGAACCGATGATCCCCGCTGGCTCGATTTTGGCCGCCGGCGCGGTGTGTTGGAAAGTTGTTGACGGCGAGGTGCGAATCCTTTTGGTGCACCGCACCCAGCACAAGGACATTTCGATCCCCAAGGGAAAACTGGATCCGGGCGAGACCTTGCCCGAGACGGCTGTGCGGGAAATTCGCGAAGAAACTGGCCTGGACATCGTGTTGGGGCCATCACTCGGCGGTGTTGAATACAAGCTCCCCGGCAACGGCAAAAACAAGTACGTGCACTATTGGGCGGCCGAAGTAGACCCGACCAAGGCGGAACGCAGCCCGTTCACATCGAACGATGAAATCTATGCGCTGGAATGGGTGAGCCTTGCGAAGGCCGCCACCAGGCTGTCGTATTCCCACGATGTGGGGCTGATTCGTCGTTTTGAAAAACTCGTCAAGGCGGGCCTCGCCCGGACCACCCCGTTTATCGTGGTGCGCCACGGCAAGGCTGTCCCCGCATCGAACTGGGATGGCCCCGATTCCACTCGGCCTCTGTTGCACGCAGGAATCGAACAGTCGCGCGCGATCGCCGGTGGTTTGGCCTCGTTCGGCATAACCACCATCTATTCGTCGCCGGCATCGCGATGCGTGAACACCATTGGACCCGTGTCGTATTTGAGCGGAGCGAACGTAAAAATTACGAACAAGGTCGCTCAAGACAAATACGACCCCACTGGTGAACTTCCCGAGCTGTTTGTCACAAAGCGGTTGCGCAAAAATGAACCGATCATTGTGTGCTCGCACGGACCTGTAATTCCCCAGCTGGTTCAGTCAGTGGTCGAGGCGACCGGGTCCGACATCACACCCGGCGTGCGTCGTTCGGCAGCATTAGGAACCGGTGATTTCTCGGTGTTCCACATCGGACGCACCTCAAAGGGCGAACCCCGTCTCGTATCCGTAGAAACGCACGAAGCGCCCTAATTTGGGGCGTCGGGCCGTGGGTACGCCTCACGGCAAGCGGTCGCTCTAGGCGACGATTTTCAATGGAACCCGGGGTATCCAGCACGGCCCGACAGTGCAATTGTACCCGCGAATAACCCGGGACCGGTTGCCGAATTCCTCGGCACAGGACACCGTAAGGCGCGCCTCGACGTTATCTCAACGCCGTCGGCGACTGACGAGCCAGCGCGGCGCACGCCGAAAAATCTGCGGCAAAACCCGCCAATACCGCGGCCCTGTGGGTGCGTTCTGTGGATTCCGCAGCGACCATTTCAGGTGCCGCAAAAATATTGGCGGGGCCGCCTGCGAGTGAACCAGCTTCGTCGTCCGCCTGATGTGCCAGCGCCACCAGTCCGTGCGCGCTGATGCGACAATACGATGCCGCACGATCCAATGCCGTCGGCAAGTCCCCCACAAACAAGATCGGAAGAG
>CALBMG010000178.1 GCA_937896185.1 uncultured Microbacteriaceae bacterium
CCCTCGTACCGCGAGCACTCGATTGCGCGTATCCGCGGGATCGATCCCATCCACATCATCGAACTTCTGCGCGGTGTGACGAACGGTGGCTGGAACCCCAACGATTCGAAGTTCCGCCTGTACACCCTGGTGTTGGGAACCCAGACCCTGCACGCCGCGGGGTATGCGATGGGCCTCAACTTTGATGGCAAGGTGGGCACCGGCGCGGTCGACTCCGACGAGGCGGTCATGGTGTACTTCGGTGATGGTTCGTCGTCCGAGGGCGATGTGAACGAGGCCATGGTGTTTGCGCAGAGCTACCAGGCGCCGCTCGTGTTCTTCTTGCAGAACAACCAATACGCCATTTCGGTTCCGGTGGAACGCCAGTCCCGCAGCCCGTTGTACCAGCGCGGCGAGGGCTTCGGTATTGATTCGTACCAAATTGATGGCAACGACGTGCTCATCTCGTATGCGGTGACTCGTCATGCGCTGGACACCGCTCGTGCGGGCGAGGGCCCACGATGGATCGAGGCGCAGACATACCGTTTGGGTGCGCACACCACCAGTGACGACCCCACCAAGTACCGCAAGCACGAGGAAGAAGAGTATTGGCGTCAGCGTGACCCGATTGCTCGCTTCGAGTTGTTCCTCAGGTCCAAGGGCGCTGCCGAGGCATTTTTTGCCGAGGTCAAGCAGGAGGGCGAGGACTTGGCTGCGGATATCCGCACCCGGACTCTGGCGCTGACTGCTCCGGCAGCCCACACAATTTTCGATCACGTGTACACCGACGAGCACCCACTGATGGCTGCACAGCAGCAGTGGTTGGCAGACTACGAGGCATCGTTTGGGGGTGCAGTGTGAGCGAGCAACTGTCGATGGCGAAGGCCATCAACTTGGGCCTGAAAAAGGCGATGCAGGACAACGATCGCGTCATCCTGATGGGTGAGGACATCGGAACCTTGGGTGGCGTGTTCCGTGTGACCGAGGGTTTGAAGTCGGAGTTCGGCGAGAACCGGGTTTTGGATACCCCGCTGGCCGAGTCGGGCATTGTGGGCACCGCTATTGGTTTGGCGATGGCCGGCTTCCGCCCTGTGTGCGAGATCCAGTTCGACGGTTTCGTGTTCCCCGCTTTTGACCAGATTGTGTCTCAGTTGGCCAAGCAGACCGCTCGTCACCAGGGCGATCAGGCGTTCCCTGTGGTCATCCGCATTCCGTATGGCGGACACATCGGTGCTGTTGAGCACCACCAGGAGAGCCCCGAGGCATATTTCGCTCACACCGCGGGTTTGCGTGTGATGTCGCCGGCGACTCCGAGCGACGGTTATCACATGATTCAGCAGGCGATTGCGTCGAACGATCCCGTTATTTTCTTGGAGCCCAAGGCGCGCTACTGGCCGAAGGGCGAGGTCGATGTGACCCAGACCCCTGCTCCGGTGTATCAGTCTCGCGTTGTGCGCACCGGCACGGATGCCACACTCGTCGGCCATGGCGCAATGGTGTCGATGTTGTTG
Source organism: uncultured Microbacteriaceae bacterium (assembly GCA_937896185.1). Lineage (GTDB taxonomy): Bacteria > Actinomycetota > Actinomycetes > Actinomycetales > Microbacteriaceae > MWH-TA3. The sequence continues at coordinate 1,491 of CALBMG010000178.1, forward strand.
GATGCGGCCGAGTTGGCGGCGACGGAGGGTCGTTCGCTCGAGGTCATTGATTTGCGTTCGTTGTCGCCGATTGACTATGACCCGATTGTGGCGTCGGTTGGCAAAACGGGTCGCCTGATTGTTGCCCAGGAAGCCCCGGGCAATGTCAGTGTTGGCTCGGAAATTGCGGCAACGGTGTCGGAGCGCGCGTTTTTCTCGTTGGAGGCCCCGGTGCAGCGCGTCAGCGGTTTTGATACACCGTTCCCTCCGGCGAACCTTGAGTCCACTTACCTGCCCGACGTTGACCGCATCCTCGATGCGGTTGACCGAGCCTTGGCGTATTAGGAGTAATCGTGGCGATTGTTGACTTTCTGCTTCCCGATGTGGGCGAGGGCCTGACCGAGGCCGAGATTGTGTCGTGGCGTGTCAAGGTGGGCGACGTTGTGGCCATCAACGATGTGCTGGTCGAGATTGAGACGGCGAAGTCGCTGGTCGAGCTGCCGTCTCCGTTTGCGGGAACCATTTCTGCGCTGTTGGTGCAGGAGGGTGAGACCGTCGCCGTGGGTACGGTGATCATTCAGGCCGAGTCCGATGCGGCAATGCCTGCCCCGTTGCATGCCGCACCGGCGGCTTCGGCTGCCGCACCTGCTGCGGGTGGCGCTGCTGCACCCGAGAAGGCTGAGCCCGTGTTGGTGGGTTACGGTTCTCAGGGCCACGCGGTGTCGCGCCGCGGTCAGCGCACCGCGCCTCGGGTCACTGTTACCGAGTCGGCCCCAGCGCCTGTTGTTGCTGTCACGATTCCTGCCCCTGTCGTGGCTGTGCCTGTGGGCGCGACGACGGTGTTGGCAAAACCTCCGGTCCGTAAGTTGGCCAAGGAACTGAAGGTCGATTTGGCGCACTGTGTGGCAACGGGTGCGAACGGCGAGGTGACGCGCGAGGATGTGATTCGTCAGTCCGAGGTGACGACGGTGTTCCGCAACATTGAGACCCCCGAGTGGCCTGCGGAACGCGAGGAACGCATTCCGGTGAAGGGTGTGCGCAAGGCGATTGCTTCGGCGATGGTGAAGTCCATGTTCGAGGCCCCGCACGTGTCGGTTTTTGTCGATGTCGATGCCACTCGCACGATGGAGTTCGTCAAGCGTTTGAAGAACTCACCCGATTTCGCTGGTGTCCGTGTGTCTCCGTTGCTGGTGATGGCGCGTGCTGTCATGTGGGCTGTTCAGCGCAACCCAACGGTGAACTCGTCGTGGTCGGACACCGAGATTACGGTCCACCACTATGTGAATTTGGGTATTGCAGCGGCGACTCCGCGCGGTTTGATTGTGCCGAATATCAAGGAGGCTCAGTCGCTGAAGCTGCGTGATTTGGCGGTGGAGCTCGAGAAGTTGGTTGTCACGGCACGTGATGGCAAGACGACTCCTGCCGAGATGTCGAATGGGACGATCACGATTACGAACTTGGGTTCGTTTGGTGTGGACACGGGTACTCCGATTTTGAATCCGGGCGAGGTGTCGATTGTGGCGTTGGGCACGATTAAGCAGAAGCCGTGGGTGGTGGATGGCGAAGTTCAGGTTCGGTATGTGACGACTTTGGGCGCCAGTTTTGATCACCGTGTGGTGGATGGTGATGTCGCGAGCCGTTTCTTGGCGGATATTGCATCGATTGTTGAGGAGCCTGCGCTGCTGCTCGACTAGCCTTATTGCGAACTATTCGCAATAGCGGTACTCTGTCGACATGAACGTTATTCTCGCCGAAGCCGGCCACGCTGAAGGACTCCCGTTCTGGGAAGAAGTCTGGTCGATCGTCTCGGACCCTGCACACATCATCGCCGAGCTCTCGTGGCAGCTGGTCTTCGACGGCTTGTTCGTGGCCTTCCTCTATGGCGTCATCGTCAAACGTGTCATCATTCCCCGACTGCGCAAACAGATTCACGCGGAACTCGACGAAGAACACGGCATCGAACACCACGACGACCACATCCACATCACGGGTGTCGAGCACCACGACGACAAGCACTGAGGCATGCAACGTCAAACCAAGCAGCGGCAGGCAATTCGTGCTGCGTTGGCTCAGGACACGAACTTTCGTTCGGCCGCCGAACTTCACGAAACCCTGGGTGACGATGCGCCCTCGCTGGCAACCGTGTATCGAACACTGCAAACCCTCGCCGACGGCGGTGAAGCCGAAACCCTTATCCGAGGCGCGGAAACCGTGTACCGAATCTGTCCACCGGAACACCACCACCACCTGCTGTGCACACAGTGCAACAGTGCAACCGACATCGCCGCTACTGATGTAGAAGACTGGGCGGCACGCACCGCAGCGGAACACGGGTATCGATTGACACACCACACCATCGAATTGCGCGGAGTCTGTGCACGATGCCAGGCCTAACCGTGTTGCATTTACTCTAAAACTCCCGTAATCTTGAAAAGTTGAGCACACCGTGCTCGCTCTTGTACATGACCGTGGCAACACGGGACATGTGCCGACAAGTGATCTTGGGTAGGAAAAATTTTCCTACGGTAACCAATCAGGAGGAAACCATGGCAGCAACCTGCCAGGTGACCGGAGCCGTACCCGGCTTTGGGCACAACATTTCACACTCGCACCGTCGCACCAAGCGACGCTTCGACCCCAACATCCAGAAGAAGACCTACTGGGTGCCGTCCTTGGGACGCAAGGTCACGTTGACCTTGTCGGCTAAGGGCATCAAGACCATCGACGCACGCGGAATTGACTCCGTAATGCGCGACCTGATCGCACGTGGGGAGAAGTTCTAATGGCTAAGAAGGCACAGGACGTACGTCCGATCATCAAGATGCGTTCGACCGCAGGCACTGGTTACACCTACGTAACCAAGAAGAACCGTCGTAACGACCCCGACCGTCTCGTACTGAAGAAGTACGACCCGGTTATCCGTAAGCACGTCGAATTCCGTGAGGAGCGCTAACCATGGCGAAGAAGAGCAAGATTGC
>CALBMG010000179.1 GCA_937896185.1 uncultured Microbacteriaceae bacterium
CCCGTGAAGTCATGGGCAAACTGCCCACCGGACTTCACGGCAACGTCGACGTGGTGATCGTGGATGTCTTCAGTGGTGCCCGCACCCCTGCCCATGTGACCAGCGTCGAGTTCTATACCGAGGTGCAACGCTTGCTGTCCCCCCGCGGAATCGTCGTCATCAACGTCGCCGACGGGCCTCCCCTGGCATTTGCCAAATCTCAACTGGCAACCGTACGCCATGTTTTCGGTGACGGTTTCGCTATCGCCGAATCCAGCGTTGCAAAGGGCCGCCGGTTCGGCAACGTTGTGCTCGCCGCGTGGAGTGGCGACCGGGAATTCGCGGGCATTCCCCGATTGATGGCCGCCGGCCCCCACCCCTCGAAAGTGATCGCCGGTTCCGAGGCGGCCGACTGGGTGCGCAGCGCCCCGATTGTCACTGACGCCACCGCAATCGATTCGCCACCACCGTCACGCAACCTGTTTGCGAATTGACCGATGGCAGACCTTCACGACGTGCGCGCCTTGGCGGAACGGCTGCTGGACACCCATCTGGATGTGACCGTCTGGTCGTTCGGTTTCGACCATGCGAAGCTGCGCGCCGGTGCCTGCAATCACACCCGACAGCGCATCACCCTGTCGAAATATTTGATGGAACGGTGGGACATGTACGACGTCGAACAGACGCTGTTGCACGAAATCGCCCACGCCATGCTGCCCCCGCACCACCACCATTCCGCCGAATGGAAACAGACCGCACGATCCATTGGGTATGTCGGTGGGACAACACACAAGGGAGAAACCGCCACCGAGTTCGCGCGCTGGCGCGGCGTGTGCCCCGCTGGTCACGAGCTGCTGAGGTACCGCAAACCACGTAACAGTCGCGTGTCCTGCGGCGCGTGCTCGTCGACCTTTAACCCCAACGCGCTGGTCCGCTGGGAGCAGTTGCGCTAAAGCGCGGGCTGCTGCTGGGTGATGCAGTGGATGCCACCGCCGCGAGCAAACAGCGGCCGAGCATCGACGAGCACGATTTCGCGGCCAGGGTACGCGGTCTCGAGAACGGCCTTTGCACGGGCATCGCCCTCGTCGTCGAAGGCACACAGAATCACGGCACCGTTGACGATGTAATGGTTGATGTAGGAATAGTCGACCCAACCCTCGTCGTCACGCAGAGTGTCCGGTGCGGGCACAGACACTGCGGTGAACCCGGCGGCCTCGATAGTCTGGCGAGTGCGTGCACTTATCTCGAAATCGGGGTGCTCTGGGTTCAACTGGTCGTGGAACAGAATCGTCTGTGCGTCACTGAAGCACGCCACAATATCGATGTGGCCGCGGGTGCCAAACTCGTCGTAGTCACGGGTCAAACCGCGGTCGAACCAGATCACTCGGCGAGCGCCGATGGTGCGCGCAAATTCGGCCTCGACCTGTTCGCGTGACCATCCGGGGTTTCGACCGGGATCCAGCTGCACTGTCTCGGTGACCAGCAGCACGCCGTCCCCGTTGGTGTGGATTCCGCCTCCCTCGTTGGTCAGCGGTGAATCGATACGGGTCGCTCCGGTGATGTCAGCGATGGCGGTGGCGACCTGCGAATCATGTTCCCACGAGGCCCAATCCTGTGCACCCCAACCGTTGAAGATCCAGTTGACGGCAGCAATTCCGTCGTCGGAACGCACGAAGGTGGGGCCCATGTCGCGCATCCACGCATCGTCGAGTTCGTGTTCGACAATATCGACTGCGGCGTCGAGGTATGCGCGAGCGATGGCGACATCGGTGGGGGTGACCACCATGGTGACTGGCTCGAAGCGCACGATCGCGTTGGCGACGTTCGCCCAGGTGCTGCGCGCCTCGAGGACATCGGCCTCGGTGTCACCCAACGTGTAACCGTTGGAGGGCCACGCCATCCAGGTGCGTTCGTGTTTCTCCCACTCTGCGGGCATCGTCGGGTTCATCGTTGTCCTTACGCCATTGAATCGAGGAGTTCCACCAGAATATCGAGGGTCGTCAGCGGGTTGACGATGGCGAAACGCATCACCGGCTCACCACGGAAGGCGGAGGGGAAGGACATGGCCTTGCCCTTTTTGAACAGGTCGTTGGCCCAATCGTGGTACTGCTCACTGGTCCAGCCCTTACGGCGGAACACGACGACGGACAGCATGGGGTCGCGGACGAGCTCGACGTAGTCACGTTCGCGAATGATCTGGGCGATCTGCTGAGCTACACGGTTGTTCGATTCGATGGCGTCACGGTATGCGCCGACACCGTAGGTGGCGAGCGAGAACCACAGCGGTAGTCCGCGGGCTCGACGCGACAGGTGGTAGGCGAAGTCGGAGGGGTTCCATTCATCGGTGTTGGTGAGCACATCGAGGTAGGCGGCGTGCTGTGTGTGGGCTACGCGAGCGAATGCAGGGTCGCGGTACACGAGTGCGCACGCGTCGAAGGGGGCGTAGAGCCATTTGTGGGGGTCGACGATAAACGAGTCAACGTTTTCGAGGCCTGCGAAGTGGTGCTTGGTCGAGGGGGCAAAGATTGCGGCGATTCCATAAGCTCCGTCGACGTGGAACCAGACGTCGTGGGCGCGTGCGACTTCGCCAACTGACTGCAGGTGGTCGACGATTCCGAAGTTGGTGGTGCCGCCGGTGGCGACGATTGCAAAGATGCCGTCCCAGTCCGTGATGGCGTTCTCGATGTCGTCACCGCGCATGATGCCGTCCTCACCGATGGGAACCTTGATCACGTCGACGTCCATGACGCGTGCGGCTGCGGCGATTGACGAGTGCGCTTCTTCGCTGCACAGGAACTTCCAGCGTGCGGGGCGAGCGATTCCCGCGTCATCGCATTTCTTCATGGCCTTGTACCGTGCGACCACGAGTGACGACAGGTTTCCGGCGGTGCCACCCTGTACGAACACACCTCCGGCGCCCTCGGGCAATCCAGCTTCGCGTGCAATGAAGGTGAGGACTTCATTTTCGGCATAGACAGCACCGGCGCCTTCCATCCACGATCCACCAAAGATGCTCGAGGCGGACACGATGAGGTCGAACATGCTCGCGGCTTCGGTGGGGGCGGTGGGGATGAAGGACACGTTGCCGGGGAAGTCGATCGAGATGCACGCGGGGGCGAGCACGTCGCGGAACAGTGCGAGCGCCTCGTGGCCGCCGACGCCGTTTTCGGTGACGGTGTCGGGCATGATGTCGCGCAGTTCGCGGTACGACTTGGGGTAGTCGAGGGGCAGGGGGTCGAGTGTCAGTCGGTACCGGGCATAGTCAAAGATGCTTTCGCGCAGTTCGGCGGTGGCCGCATCGTGAATGTGCATGCGTGCGGGGTTGTTCGACATGGGGTTCCTCTCGACGATTCAGACTTACTGTACAAATAAGCGGGTGCGAGCGGCCGATATCGGCGAAAAATTGCAATAATTCCGGTATCACAGGGCTTTTGCGCCACAAATGCCGGTCTGAACGCGCGATTTATGCGTTTCCGCCTAGGCGAAGGACACCGTAGACAGTGCCTGACGTACGACCTGTTCACGACCGCCGAGGAATTCCCCCGCAATAGCGTCGGTGAACACCTCCTCGACCGGAACCCACTTCACATCCAAGGCGTCCTGGCGAGGCTGACAATCTCCCGACACCGGCACCACAAAAACCAGCGCAACAGCGTGCTGACGCTCGTCCGTCAACCGTGCGGGGAACGGAAAATATTCGGCCACTGTCGCCGGCACCACCGAAGCGGGAAGCCGGGGGAAAGCCAACGGCCCCAAATCCTTTTCAATGTTGCGCAGCAACGCGTCGCGGACCGTCTCGCCGTACTGCACACGACCCGACACCAACGCAGAACGCATTTCGCCGAATTCATCCACGCGGATCAGCAAGCCCACCTCGGTGACAGCGCCCTGGGCACTCAAACGGACCGGCACCGCCTCGACATAGAGGATTGGAATACGCCGGCGAAGATCCTCGAGATCGTCATCAGAGAACCAGCCGGGATCCGGTGTGCGCACATCGCTCATGCGACCATTCTGACAGCCCAGCGCCGCCGCACAAAGGGGCACGCCCACTCGTGCCAGCACGCAGACACACCCACACATGGAAAGAGCCCCCGTCACATCACTGTGACGAGGGCTCTAACGGAGGCTGTTTACTGGCAGCTGTCGCACTGCAGCAGGTCCATGGGGTCCATAGGAACTGCGTAGCCACCGACTGAATCGTTATCGAAGTCCATGGTGTCCTACCTTTCATTGCGACCGGGTGGCCGTCGAGTTAACACTCTATCTTGTGAATGACAAAAGTGTTGTTACCCCACATGTAGTGTTTCGGCGTGTCGCGCGGAAAACCCCGGAAATACAGCACGCCGGAAATATAAAAAGAAAATCCCCGCCGAAGCGAGGACAAAACTGAGGGGAAAACTGTAGCGGGAGCGGGGCACGATCCCGCGACCTCACGATTATGAGTCGTGCGCTCTAACCAACTGA
>CALBMG010000180.1 GCA_937896185.1 uncultured Microbacteriaceae bacterium
CCTCCGGTGGACCGGTGGGTGCGCTGGTGAAATATTTTGATGTCGCGCCCGAACGTGTGATTGTGATCCACGACGACATCGATCTTCCGTTTGACACAGTCCGACTGAAATTGGGCGGTGGTCACGGAGGCCAGAACGGCGTGCGGTCCATCATCGGGGCGATTGGCCCCGATTTCGTGCGGGTTCGTGTGGGTGTTGGTCGCCCCGCCGGCCGTAAGGATGCAGCAGATCACGTGCTGGAGTCCTTTGCGAAACCGGAACGCGAGGTCCTGCCGCACCTCATTGTCGACGCGTGTGACGCCGTCGAACGCATCGTTGTCGACGGTTTATCGTCGGCCCAGCTGCACGTGCACACCGCGAAGCCGTAACGGGGCGCGTCGCTAGAATCGGTGGGTGAGCCTCGCCGATTTGACCCCCACCTTCGAGCCGATGTGGCGTACGTTGCGCGGTCCCGCGCTGTCGATGGAGGATGGCCTTCGCGCCCCCGCTATTGCGGCATTGTGCGCATCGCCTCGAGTTGTGTTGGTGGTGACGGCCACAGGTCGTGAAGCCGAGGCGCTGCGGGAGTCGTTGGGAACGTGGGGCGTTCGAGCCGTCGTGTTCCCCTCGTGGGAGACCTTGCCGCATGAGCGGTTGAGCCCGTCGAGCGAGACGGTGGGAACCCGGTTCGCCGTGTTGCGTGAATTGCACGCGTGGAATGGAATTGCGAGCCTCGTGGTTATTGCCAGCGTTCGCGCCGCGTTGCAGCCGTTGTCGGCTGACCTCACGGACGCGCGCACAATTTCACTCGCTGTCGGTGGACGTGCCGACTTGCTGGGCACTACCCGGGCGCTGCTCGAAGCGGGGTATCAACGCGTTGATATGGTCACCCGCCGAGGCGAAATTGCGGTGCGTGGCGGAATCTTGGACGTGTTCCCTCCGCTGGCGAGCCACCCCGTGCGTGTGGATTTCTTTGGCGACGAAATTGACGAGATGCGCGAATTTTCGGTGGCGGATCAGCGGTCCCTGTTGCCGGTGGGTCGGGTCGAATGCCTGCCGGTTCGTGAGATTCCCTTGACCGCCGACGTGCGCAATCGGGCCAAACTCTTGGGTGAGACGGTCCCCTCGCTGCGGTCGATGACTGACCCGATTTCCGAAGGCATTCCCGTATCCGGAATGGAATCGTTGCTGCCCGCTCTGGTGGAACGCGTTGTGCCGTTGACCGATTATTTCGATCGCACGGCCACCGTCATCGTGTTGTCTCCCGAGAAGGTGCGGGCCCGTGCCGAAAGTCTGCGCGAGACAAATCGCGAATTCCTCGGGGCCGCCTGGCAGATTGCCGCGCATGGCGCCGAAGCACCCATCGACCTGGGCGCCTCGGATTTCATCGGGCTGGACGAATTCCGTGCGGCTATTGCCGAGCGGGACTACTTCACAATCACGACATTCGACAGCGGGCTCGAGGAACGTGCGGAATCCCACGCGATTCCGTCATTCGCGGGTGACCCGGATGGCGCCGTCAATTTTGTTGGTTCGAGGCTCGCAGCGGGCAACCGCGTTGCAGTTGTCATCGCCGGCCACGGTTTGTTGGAACGTGCGCGCGACATGATCGCCGAGGCTGGTTATGCGGGGCGGATTGTGGAACGCGCTCCCGCTGAACTGGAACCTGGCGTGTGCTATCTGGTGAAGGGCAACATCGAGCACGGCGTCGATTTCCCCGGTTCGGGAATTGTGTTGGTCTCCGAGGCCGAATTCTTTGGTCGGCGCGAGCATCGTGGAGCTCGTGCGGACACCAAGCTGGCGACGCGTCGCAAGAACACGGTCGACCCGCTGGCTCTGGCAAAGGGCGATTATGTTGTCCACGACACTCACGGAATCGGCAAATTCCTTGAACTAGTGGAACGTGAAATCGTGACGGGCAGTGGAAGTGCCAAGAAGAAATCGAAGCGCGAATACCTGGTCATCGAGTACGCTCCCAGCAAGCGCGGCTACCCCGGTGACAAACTGTATGTTCCCACCGACCAGCTGGGGCTGCTAACCCGTTATGTGGGCGGCGAGGACCCCACCTTGTCCAAGATGGGCGGCTCGGATTGGTCGACGACGAAGGGCCGAGCACGCAAGGCCGTGCGGGACATTGCCGTTGAACTTGTCAAACTGTATGCCGCGCGGCAGAGCGCCGTCGGTTTTGCATTCCCACCGGACACCCCGTGGCAGCGCGAACTGGAGGACGCGTTCCCGTACGCCGAAACCGAAGATCAGCTGACCACGATTGACGAGATCAAGGCAGACATGGAGCGTTCGGTTCCCATGGACCGCCTGTTGGCCGGTGATGTCGGTTTTGGTAAAACCGAAGTAGCGATTCGTGCGGCGTTCAAGGCGGTGATGTCGGGCAAGCAGGTGGCCATCATTGTGCCCACCACCCTGTTGGTGCGCCAGCACACGGAAACGTTCCGCGAACGATTCAGTGGTTTCCCCGTGACGCTCGCCCCCTTGTCGCGTTTCCAGTCGGACAAGGAAGCGAAACACGTGATCGAGTCGCTGGCCGACGGTTCACTGGACGTCGTCATCGGAACACATCGACTGTTGGGCGGCAGTGTGTCGTTCAAAGACTTGGGACTCGTCATCATCGACGAGGAACAACGTTTCGGCGTCGAGCACAAAGACCAGTTGAAAAAGCTGAAACACAACGTCGATGTGTTGGCGATGAGCGCCACCCCGATTCCCCGAACCCTGGAAATGGCGGTGGCGGGAATCCGCGAGATGTCCACCCTGGCCACACCGCCCGAGGAACGTCACCCCGTGCTGTCGTATGTCGGCGAACACACCGATGAACAGGTGACCGCGGCTATTCGCCGCGAGCTGTTGCGCGAAGGTCAGGTCTTCTTCGTGCACAATCGGGTGTCGACCATCAATTCGACAGCAAACAAACTGGCCGAACTGGTTCCCGAGGCGCGCATCGCCGTCGCGCACGGAAAACTTTCCGAGAACCAGCTGGAACAGGTGATGGTCGATTTTTGGGAACGCAAATACGACGTTCTCGTGTCGACGACAATCGTCGAGACGGGCCTCGATGTTCCCAACGCAAACACGCTAATCATTGACCGCGCGGACAAGTACGGCTTGTCCCAGTTGCATCAGCTTCGGGGTCGGGTGGGGCGTTCCCGTGAGCGCGCCTATGCATACTTCCTGTACGACCGCGGGCACACGCTGAGCGAAACCGCGTACGAGCGTCTGAAAACAATCGCCCAGCACAGCGATTTGGGTGGCGGTATGCAGATTGCCATGAAAGATCTTGAATTGCGCGGTGCCGGAAACCTTTTGGGCGCTGAACAGGCAGGCCATATTCAGGGGGTCGGTTTCGACCTGTATCTGCGTCTGATCGGCGAAGCCGTGGGTGAATTCAAGGGCGAGGTGCACCACGAACGTGACGAGCTGCGCCTCGAAATTCCTGTCGATGCCCGAATCCCCGAGGACTACATCGACTCCGAGCGTCTGCGACTCGAGGCGTACCAAAAAATTTCGGCGGCATCGTTCCCCGACTCCGCTGCCGATGCGATCGACGGTGAACTGGACGAGATGCGGGACCGCTTCGGCGAACCGCCCGCCGAGGTGCTCACGTTGGCGTCAGTAGCCCGGTTGCGCCGTCAGGCGGCGATCGCCGAGTTATCCGAGGTTCTCACGGTGGGTCCGAATTTGCGACTCGCGGGGCGGGCGCTTGCCGATTCCCGGCAGATGCGGTTGGCGCGACTGTATCGCGGCTCCAAATACATTGCGGCGATGGAGGCTTCACTGATTCCGTTGCCCGATCTGGACGGGGACGCTCTGCTGGAGTGGGTGTCATCGGTGATTTCGACGCTGTTTGGGGCGGACTGATGTCGGATGCGCCCACGCATCCCGAGCTGGATGCACTCATTGCGGTGATGGCGAAGCTTCGGGGCCCTGGCGGGTGTGCGTGGGATGCCGAACAGTCGCACGAGTCGCTGGTGAAGTACCTTGTCGAGGAATCTCACGAACTCATCGACGCGATCGAGTCGGGCGACCGGCAGGGCATGCTCGAGGAGTTGGGCGATGTGCTGTACCAGGTGCTGTTCCATGCGGATTTGGCGAGTGTTCACCCCACTGAGCCTTTTGATATCGAGGACGTTGCCCGAGTGTCGCGTACCAAAATGGTGGGTCGTCATCCGCACGTTTTTGGTGATGTGACCGCGGACACTGCCGAAGAGGTCAGCGCCAACTGGGAGCTTTGGAAGGCTGCCGAGAAAACGGAACGCACCAGTAAGTTCGACGGGATTCCCGCAGGTTTGCCCGCATTACAGTTGGCGGACAAAGTTCTGGGAAAAATGAATGCCGATGTCCAGTCCGCGCCGATTCCCGACACGGAGGCGGATTTGGGCGAGTTGCTGTTCGCGATTGTGGCGGCGGCACGGACGCAGGGTTTCGATTCGGAACGTGCATTGCGTGCCGCC
>CALBMG010000181.1 GCA_937896185.1 uncultured Microbacteriaceae bacterium
ATTCCACGTATTCGAGGCCGGCCTCGGCAACCCCGCCTTCAACGGTCCCCGCCGCGTGTTCACCGGACCCAACCACCCCTATTTCACCAATGTCGCGGCCATGCCCGGCGCTGGTGTGGGCACCGGTTACGCGGAAGCGTTCACCGCCGAAATCCAGGAATTCCTGGTGTGCGTGGGATCAGGTCAGCCGATGGATACCCACTTTGGTGTCGCGCACCAGACGATGAAGGTCGTCGATGCCGCACTGGTATCCGCCGCCGAACACCGTCCTGTCGCCCTCTAGGCGGCGGGCACAACGGATTTCGCGGTGTTCACCGCACCGCGAACTCCGCGAGCCGCGGGATCACCACAACCCCGAATTTCGTTCTTATGAAATTCTTAGGTTTCCCACATGCTCGGCACAGACTCGTTCCGTAATTTTTTCATTAGAAGGCATCGGGCCCGGCCCCACCTTCCAGCGATTGCGGGCTAGTCACCCTTGATTCATTACCTCCTTTCATGCAAAGGGCCCCGATGTGGTGTCGGGGCCCTTTGTGGTTCCCGGGGTATTACCGGGCGAAAACGGTGGCCAGTTCATCCCAGTGCGTGGTGGCGCGCGGCGACAGCAGCTCGCGTTTCATCTCCCACCGCCTCGCCGACTTCAGCCCCGCCACCCCCAAACCGATGCTCGATGCACCAAACCGATCTGTCACCGTGTCGAGAGCCCGACCCACCTGACGCAGTTCGGACACGGGGGTGAAAATTTCGAGAAACTCGGACGGTTTCGCGCGCGATATTTCGTGCAACATGATGCCGGCGCGCACATATTTGTTGCCATCCACCACACGCCCCAACAGGGCCTGTGAACATGCAGCGGCTATCTGGATCGGGTCATCCGTGGAATCATCGAAACGGACCGCCACAAACGGTGCATGATTTTCGGCATTCGCGAACCGCGACGTGGCCGCATAACAGGTCAGCGCCCCCGCCACATAACCCTGTTTGCGCAGCCGCTTGCTGACCCGCGCCGCATACACCGCCAACACTTGCTCCATCTCGGCGCGCGTGGTGACGGGGGTCGAAAAGCTGCGGGAATAGATGATCTGCCCCTTAATTTCGCGCATGCTGTCGATCGAAATGCAGTCAATCCCTCGCAGCTCGTGCACCGTGCGCTGCAACACGACGCTGAACCGTTTCCGAATGAATTCGGGGTCGCTATCCCGCAGATCACGAATGGTCAACACGCCGAGGTTCGTCAAACGTTTGCGCGTGCGACCGGCGACACCCCACAGTTCGGTGACGGGCATCGATTCCATCACCGCATTCACGCGTTCCGGTGTGAAATCGTCCAGATTGCACACCCCGTTCATGTACGGGGATTTTTTTGCGCCGTGATTCGCCAGTTTGGCCAGCGTCTTGGACTGTGCGATGCCCACACACACGGGCAACCCGGTGTGACGGCGAATGGTGGCGCGCAGCTCGGCCGCCAGCGCCGAATTCTGGGCGGGAGTACCCGACAGATGCAGAAAGGCTTCGTCGATGCTGTACACCTCGAGGTGCGAGGTGAAACGTCCCGCGATCTCCATCACCCGGGAGGACAAATCGCCATAAAGCTCGTAATTCGAGGACCGCGCCACGATCCCAAACTTTTCTGCCATCGGTGCCAGGCTGAACCACGGCGCCCCCATCGTGACGCCCAACGCCTTGGCCTCGGCACTGCGGGCCACCACACAACCATCATTATTGGACAACACCACGACGGGTCGACCCTCCAATTTGGGGTCAAAGACGCGCTCGCACGACGCAAAAAAGTTGTTGACATCCAGCAGCGCAGTGCGCTGATCAGACACGGTGCAAACACCTCGTCACGACACCCCAAATGGTGAGCTCACTCAGACTGGCCACCACAATGTCCGGGTACCGCGGATTCTCGGCGCGCAACACCACCCGGTCGCGCAACACCGACAGTCGTTTCAACGTCAGTTCGCCATCGACCACCGCCACCACGACCACACCGTCACGCGGCTCAATCGAACGATCAACGATGACCTCGTCCCCGTCACTGATTCCCGCATCACGCATGCTGTCGCCCGCCACCCGCACAATAAACGTCGACGTGATGTCGCGAATCAGGTGGGCGTTCAGGTCGATCCGGCCATCGAAATAGTCCTGAGCCGGCGACGGAAAACCCGCCGCAACCCCCACCGGTGACACCAGAATTCCCGCAGCATCATCGAACGGGGACAACACTTTCGCGATATCCACCACAACTGCCATGAGCGCCTCCATTAGAACATATGTTCGAATAGTTGAGCATAGCCCTCCGACATGAAAAACACCAGCGGGCGATCAGGGCAAAGCAAAAGCCCCGGTCGTGGAGGACCGAGGCTTTCGTACACCCCCCGGGACTTGAACCCGGAACCCACTGATTAAGAGTCAGTTGCTCTGCCAATTGAGCTAGAGGTGCGTGTGCTTTCGCAACTAGACGACTTTAGCATAAAAATTGGCGCGAACATAACGCGCTATTCTGATGCCATGACACTCGAAATTGGCTCCGCTGCCCCCGCTTTCACCCTGCCCGATGCCGACGGCAACACCGTGTCGCTCAGCGACTACCGCGGCAAGAAGGTCATCGTCTATTTTTACCCCGCAGCCAGCACCCCTGGGTGCACCACCCAGGCTTGTGACTTCCGCGACAACATGGCCGCGTTGACCAGCGCCGGCTACGTCGTCATCGGCATTTCGCCGGACAAGGCGCCCGCCTTGCAGAAGTTCATCGCCAACGAATCGATCCCCTTCACCCTGCTGGGCGACCCCGACAAGGACACCCTGTTGGCCTATGGTGCGTTCGGAAAAAAGATGATGTATGGCAAGGAAGTCCAGGGAGTGATTCGTTCGACGTTCGTCATCGACGAGAACGGCATCCTGACCCACTGCCTGTACAACGTGAAAGCTACCGGTCACGTGGCCATGCTGAAAAACAAGTTGGGTGTGGCGTAACTAGCGCGACAGTTTTGCGCCGATTGACGGCGAGAACAGCATCATTACCGCGACGTACACGGCGGGGATCCCCAAAATCAGGGCGATATCGAGGCGCGCGTCAGCGCCTTGGTTCGATGCGATAGCCACACCGAGGACCATGACCTCCCACACGAGGATGGCGCCGCGGGTGTAGGGGTTTCCGCGCTGGAATCCGCGGGACACGATCGAGAGCAGCACGGCGAACAACAACACCAGGGTGTCGAGGAACAGGGTGGATGCCAATGACACAGATTTTTCGGTGAACGACAGCACAATCAGGTAGCCGGCAGCCAACCACAGTGCGACGGTCTGCAGCCACAAGACTGTGGCCACCGAGTTAACGGCAAATTTACGCATAAAAAACTTTCCCCGAATCTATTGATTTGTGTCCGAATATGTGCGACTCTATCTGAGGTTGAAGTTCGTCCCCGACGGTGTGGACATTTCCCAAGCATTATGCATTCATTTTCCTCGTGTGGCAGCAGCCACGCAAACGCTGGAACCCCGCGTTTCAGCACAACAAAAGGAGTCCTCATGGATTGGCGCGACAAGGCAGCTTGCCTCACAGTCGACCCCGAGTTGTTCTTCCCCGTCGGCAACACCGGCCCCGCACTCGACCAGATCGAACGCGCAAAGTCCGTCTGCGGACAGTGCTCGGTATCCGAAAACTGCCTGCAGTACGCACTCGAGACCAACCAGGACTCTGGTGTCTGGGGCGGACTGAGCGAAGACGAGCGTCGTGCGCTGAAGCGTCGCGCAGCTCGCGCCCGCCGCGCGTCCTAATACGACCGCACCACAGACTTCGTGCCCTCGCATTGCGGGGGCACGAATTTTTATACGACTATTGAGCCTTGCGCTCCATGTACTTCAACGGAATGTCGATCGTGACTTCGGCACCGCTGTCCGGCAGCGAACGCCAGTCAATTCCGCCTGAGAGTTCGTTCTCAACCAGGGTGCGCACAATCTGCGTCCCCAGGCCCTGCCCCACCGTGCCCTCGGCGAGCCCCTTGCCGTTGTCGCTGACCGTGACACGCAACAGGTTGGGACCGCGTTCGGCCGTCACCACCACGGCACCACCGTCAACACCGACGAGGCCGTGTTCGACCGCATTAGTGACCAGCTCGGTGAGCACCACCGCGAGCGGTGTCGCAAATTCGCTGGGAAGCATGCCAAATTCACCGTGGATCGAGGGGCGCACCGTCGCGCCACTGGTCTGGGCCACCTCGGCGGCCAGCTGGGTCACGCGGGACGCCACCTCGTCAAAGTCCACGGTCTGAGCCAATCCCGACGCGAGGGTGTCGTGCACGACAGCGATTGCCTCAACGCGGCGCATGGCTTGCGTCAGCGAATCTTTGGCCTCGACGGAATGCGCGCGACGAGCCTGAATACGCAACAGTGACGCCACCGTCTGCAGGTTGTTCTTCACCCGGTGGTGAATTTCACGAATCGTGGCGTCCTTCGTGATCAGTTCGCGTTCGAATCGGCGCAGTTCTGTGACATCGCGAATCAAAATGATCGCACCAAAACGTTCACCCAACCGCTTTAACGGAATCGAGCGAATGGTCATCGTGGCGCCGCCCGTTTCGATGTCGGTTCGCCATGGCGCGCGACCCGCCGTAATCAACGGCAGAGACTCGTCGGTGCTGTGCAGGTAACCCAGCACGGTTTCGGCGATTGCCGTCAGGGATGCGCCCTCAATCTCGTTGATGTAACCGAAACGGTGCAAAGCCGACAACGCATTGGGGCTGGCAAACTGCACGACGCCGTCGACGTCCAACCGCATCAAACCGTCCGAGGCGCGAGGCGCACCCAGCTTGGGCCCCGCCGGAGCGCCGCTGTCGGGGAACGCGCCCTCGGAAATCATGTTGAACAGTTCCTCGGCCGACGACACAAATGTGGTGGCCTGACGCGAGGTCTGCTGACGGGCCTCTGCGAGGTTGATGTGGCGCGACAGAACTGCGATGGGAACCAGCGACGACGAGTCCCCGCGGCGCACCGGCACTGCACGAATTTTGGTCGCAGTTTCTTCAAACCAGATGGGCTCGGTGGTGTCAACGATCACACCGCGGCGCACGCATTCCGACATCAGCATGACCCATTCGGGCGGAATCGTGTTGCCCACGATGTCCCGATAGAACAGGGTGTTCGCGCTCGACGGACGGAACAGCGCCCCCGCCACGAAACCGCCGTCAACTGTGGGCAACCACAGGACAATGTCGGCCAGCGCGAGGTCTGCTGTCAGCTGACCTTCGGCGTGCAACAGGTGCAACCATTCGATGTCTTCCGCCGACAGGTTAGTGTGACGTTCGGCGAGTTCAGACAGCGTTGACATTCCCCCAGATTACCTGCCAAATAGCCCCTTTTTCGCGGTGGGACTCGGTGACACGATTCCCGCTCGGCACGCCACCGCACGATATTCGGTTACGGCCCGAACCCGGGCAATGGTGTCGTGTAATCCTCCGCGCGAATCGGGCGGAATTGAATGGGCGGGACTTGTCGACGTGAATCGTTCCAGTATTCGACGGGATTCATCGAATTCTCGGGGAGAAGCCCGATTGATCACCACGATGGGTTCATCGCACAGTTCGGAAATTTCATCGAGGCCCCGAATCAGCCGCGCCAATCCCACCGGGTCGGGAAGCCCCACTGCAATCACCGCGTCGGCCTGTTGGAGCGCCAACTGAGTGGTGCCGTTCCGGCTAGGCGCCACCGCATCAATCCATTCGTTGTCCTCGATACAGAAACCGACGACCACGTCATACATGCTCCGGGTCAGCTCGAACACTTCGCGCGCCTTGGACCGTTCGGTTTCACCCCACCGTGATGTCCGTGGAATTCCGGTGAGGACGTCGAATTCGCCGGGGTCGTGTCGCACGACCTCACGCAGACGCAACACCTCGGATTCGGTCAACTGCCCCTTGCCGGCGAGTCGGCAGCACGCCGCAAACCCTGGTGTTTCATCCAACAACCCCAGCCCTATCGCCACCGACGAACCGTATGTATCGGCGTCGATCAAAAGGGTCGAGCGGCCGGACGTCGAGGCATGGTGCGCCAAGGCAATGGCCATGCTGGTGCGTCCCGGCGAGCCCAACGGGCCCCACACGGCAATCATTCGAGGCTGCAGCTCGGCTTTTTCTTCCTCCGGCACGACATCGGGCTCATCCTCCGGCGCCCTCTGGTCGCCCGCCGCAGCCGACTCGAACCACGAAGTGAAGGGATTAACCTGCTCGCTGGGCACGACCTCGCGTTCCGAGACACCATCGACGAACAGCCGCCTGGCCGATTCCGGACTGGACACACGATCGATACCCTCCAGCACGTCGACCCACAGCGCCTCGTCATCGGTCACCGCAATCGCGACAACCCGCACCTGGTTTTCTCGCGCCACCGTGATGAGCAGTGGGGTCAGAAATGTGACACTGGCCGACACCAACACGACGGTGACATCGCTGCCCTGCTGGAATCTGCGGACGGCGTCGATTGGGTCGTCGGTGCCCCACCCGACCGTGCACCACTCCCCCAGCGGAGCCACCCAGTCGGCGAGGCTCTGGTCGCCGACAATCCCACACACAAACATCAGCCACCTCCGGGGTGCGTGACCATCACCGCGAAGCCCGATGCGACGGCGGCGAGCACCTGCGGCACTTGCCTCCGGTCGATGGAAATTTCGATTGAGTCCTCGGCGCCTAACGAAGTGTTGTGCACAGCGACGACAGTCGCGTTTTCGGCCAGTTGCTGTGGCGGCGGCCCACCGGCGGCGGGTAGGGACCAGACCGTGACACGAGAGCCGGCGACGACATCCGAGGCGGGCGCCGTGGCGAGGTCGAGGCGCAGTGATTCGGTCATCGAATCCTGCGGTTCAAACAGCCGCTCCGTCAGCAGTTCTCCCTCACCGATGCTCACCTGCAGCGTGCGACCAATTGCGATATCGGCACGCGTGATTCCGGCAGTGACGCCCGTCGACACATCGCCCTCTGTAACCACTGAACCGGACGCGAGGAACCGTGACGCAACAATGACGGTGTCGCCCGATCGTGCTTCGGTCACCGTGTACCCCACGCCGACAGCGCTGGCGGTGACCAAGAGAATTCCCAGCAGTGTGCGTCCGTTGACCCGCCGAAGCGACCGGCGCAGCGTGGGTGCTATTGCTCGTGACATGTGAACCTTTCCACGTCGAGGTTCGCGCACCGTGCCCGCTGACCGCTGGTTTTATCCACAAGGCGAACTAATTTGCCCACAGCCCGCCATTGTGGGCGATTATGGCCGAATGGACGAATTTGACAGCCTGACTGTGACCGATGTGGCCCACGCCTTGCACATGTCACTGACCGAGGCGCGCGCACTGATCGATGACGGAACACTGGCATCGACCGGTGGATCACGCCCCCGTGTTCGCTATAGCGAACTTCAACGGTTTGCCCTTGAGCGTCAGGAACGGAACTATGTTTTGGGAATCAACTCGCCACCCGTGAAGGATGTGATGCTGACCCGACCTTTTCCCGATCAGGGATAGGTGATTGCGTCAATCGTCGACAACATGATGTCGTGCTCTGTCGTCGAGTTGACACTAATGGCCGATGACCATACGGCGCGAATTCGACCGCGGACTGCCGCTTTTTCCGCATAGATGCAGACATTTACGGCTTTTCGTTCTAAAAATCGAAGAACGGATCCGAATTCAAGTAACGGCACCGAATGGCACGGCACTCGCGTGCATGCACAGGCCCCCAACGGGCTCCACGATCGAATCGAGGCGAGCGGAATCACCATTCGCGTGGCGGAGCCGCACACGACGCCATCGATCCAGTCGAGCCCCACACGTGCGGGGTGGATTCGATAGTCGTCGGCGGCGGTGCGCACCACGAGCCCGTTTTCTGCTGCCGCCCTCGCCCACAACACCTCGCGCGCCTCGGTCGTTGCACGCGACATTCGGACCCGATCGCGTTCATCGTCGATGCGCGCAGCCTCTGATTCACCCGACCACAGTGACTCGAGCCCTTCGAATAATGAATCCCATCTCATGGCGAACATCGTACGAACACCTCGAAATAACCCACAGAGTTATCCACAGATTCAAAAATTTGTGTCACAACGGGCCTCCCACCGCCCACAGTGAGTAAACCCATACGCAACCAGTTCACAACACGGCGACCGTCAACACGCTCCAGAATTGGCGAAAACCATGGCTCACGCCCTGCGCATCAGCGAACCCACCACCCGGCACCTCCGCATCGCGGACTACGAATTCTTTGAACCCCAACCCACCAGTCGAGCCGAACTACCCGACCCGACCGACACCATACAGCGACTCGCACACATCGCGTGCGAAATCCTCGCCGGCACCAGGCCGCTCGATCAGCTCGCGCGGTGGGTGACCGAGGATGTGTTCCGCAGCATCGCGGAACGCTCGCTCGCCGCGGCACACGCAAGGCGGCGCAACGGCGCAACAGCGCGAATTGTTGTATCCGTCATTCGCACCGTCATCGATGAACCCCGAGACGGAATCGTCGAAGGTGTCACCCTCGTGCGCATCGGCCCGCGAACACGTGCGGTCGCGATACGCATCGAAGGGTTCGACCACCGATGGCGCGCATCGGTGGTCGCCCTGCTGTAACGATTACTTCTTGCGGTCCTGAGCCCGACGCTGCGCACGAGAAGCAGTGGCAGCCGAATCGGCCTGTTGGCCGAAAGTGCCGCGCGCCATCATGCCCGCCGCAGTCCCCTGCGGGCGCACCTGACCCGACGGTCCGCGCTCTTGCACGTGACCTTCCTCGTCCGGCGCCGTGTAGGACAGCTTCTGGTCGGCGGGAGCGTTGGATTCCAAACCGCGAGCATTGATGTGCGTGCCATCGGCCGCGGGAACGACCTCGACCTCGAGGTTGAACACAAAACCTGCGACTTCTTCACGCACCTGCGACATCATCGACTGGAACATCTCGTAGCCCTCGCGCTGGTACTCGATCAGCGGGTCACGCTGTGCCATGGCGCGCAGGCCAATACCGTCCTTCAGGTAATCCATCTCGTACAGGTGATCGCGCCAACGGCGGTCAATCACCGACAGGACGATACGGCGTTCCAATTCACGCATGGCGGTCTCACCAATCGCGTCCTGTCGCTTCTCGTATGCCACATTTGCCGCAGCAATAATCTCGTTCTTCAGGTCGGTTGCGGTGACACCCGAACCGTATTCGGCGGCAACCTCGTCAAACGAAATCGACAGCGGGAATACCTGCTTCAGGTCGGTCCACAACTGTTCGGTGTCCCAGTCTTCGGCATGCTTCGAGTTCGCATAGTTGTCGACCATTTCCGACACAACACGCTCGATGAACGAGTTCACACGGTCACGCAGGTCATCACCCTCGAGGATGTGACGGCGGTCGCCATAGATGGCCTCGCGCTGGCGGTTCAGAACATCGTCATACTTCAGCACGTTCTTGCGGATTTCGGCGTTACGGCCTTCGACCTGCGACTGGGCGGAACGAATCGCGCGAGACACCACCTTGGACTCAATCGCCATGTCCTCGTCGCCAGTGCGGCGCATGATTGCCTCGGCAGCACCCGAATTGAACAGGCGCATCAGATCGTCCTGCAGCGACAAATAGAAGCGGCTCTCGCCCGGGTCACCCTGACGGCCACTACGACCACGCAGCTGGTTGTCGATGCGACGCGACTCGTGGCGCTCGGTGCCCAAAACATACAAACCACCGGCGGCCGACACCTTTTCAGCCTCGAGGCTGACCTGAGCCTTGACCTCGGCGAAAACTTCGTCCCACTTGGCTTCGTATTCTTCGGGGGTGTCGTTCGGGTTCAAACCCAGTTCGTGCATGCGGGTAACAGCGATAAATTCCGCGTTACCACCGAGCATGATGTCGGTTCCACGACCCGCCATGTTCGTGGCCACGGTCACGGCACCCAGACGACCAGCCTCGGCAACAATTCCCGCCTCGCGAGCGTGGTTCTTGGCGTTGAGCACCTCGTGACGCACACCGCGCTTTGCCAGAAGCTTCGACAGGTGCTCTGACTTCTCGACCGAGACAGTACCCACCAGAACGGGCTGACCCTTTTCGTGACGAGCGGCGATGTCCTCGACCACCTGACGGAATTTCGCTGCCTCATCGCGGTACACCAAGTCGGCCTGGTCGATACGCTGCATGGGGCGGTTCGTGGGGATCGGCACAACACCGATCTTGTACGTCGAACCAAATTCCGCGGCCTCGGTCTCGGCGGTACCGGTCATACCGGATAACTTCTTGTACAGGCGGAAATAGTTCTGCA
>CALBMG010000182.1 GCA_937896185.1 uncultured Microbacteriaceae bacterium
CCAGGACGAATTCGCCGGGGTGCAGGATGAAAGGCTCGTCGGGGGCGACCTCGACGGCGCGGGTCAGATCGGGCTGATCTTCGGCGGGGTCGATGAAGGGGTACTTGTGGTTGTCAAAAAGACGGAAGAACCGGTCCAGTCGCACGTCGATGCTCGACGGCTGAATCATCGACATGTCGAGGGGGTCGAGGCCCACGCGTTCGGATTCGATTTGGGCACGGATATCGCGGTCACTGAGCAGCATATGTTTAGTTTATCCCTGCTCGTTTGAGCAAACCTGAAGCAACGCGCACGCCGCGAACTTCGGCTCGTTTTCTTGATTTAGACACAAAAATTCAACTAGTATTTAAGCACCGAGTGCGTTAGCGCCCTCAACACCACAAGTATCCCTTTCGAATTGAGGAAGCTGTGAAGCTCAACAAACTCACCGCCGCCGTTGCAGCCGGAGTCATGCTGCTCGCTGGCCCCGCAACCATGGCCTCGGCCAACACCGCCCCCAACGCATGGAGCCCCCAGGGTGAATCCTGGATTTCTGTCGCCGAGTCCTCGAAGGTGTACTTCGAATCCTTCGGAAGCAGCTACGACGACTACGGAATTTACTATGTGGGCGAGGGCATCACCTGTACCTACAACTCGATTTCGGCGACTGGCCCCTTCCTCACTGGTCAAAACCTTTCCTCGTCGGAATGTGTGGACGACCAGAACACCGCATTTGACCCCATCGACAATGCCACTCGCTTGGGCTCCAGCCCCTTCGGATTTAATGTCAACTTCTATGGCACCACATACACCTCGGCATGGCCCAACACCAACGGCGGTCTGTACTTTGATGCACCCGACAATAGCTACGACGCTCTGCTGGGCGCTTTGGCTGCAGACGCCCAGAGCTCGGCGATTTTCCCTCTGGCCGGAGACCTCTATTACGAACCCACAGAATCGAACATGTGGGTGGCGCAGACCACAATTGAGGGTCATGACGCCGTTGTGTTCTCTTGGGAAAAATTCCACAACTGCTGCAACAGTGGCGCAACCGAGGAAAACATGAGCTTCCAGCTGGTGCTCATTGACGCTGGGAACGGTGACTTCAACGCCATGTTCAACTACGACGCATTCGACGCGTTCGACCAGGGATACCAGGCCTCCGCAGTGATGATCGACATCGCATCGGGAACTGTGGGCTCAAACGTGTTCGAGGTCCTGTCTCTCGATAACGTGTCCAACACGTGTATGGAAGTGTCCGTAAATGACACCTTCGGTACGGTGACCGACTCGCAGCTGGACTCTGAGCTGAACTCTACCTCGTACTTCAAGGTTGAGGACGCTGCCGATTCCACTATTTCACTGTGGACCGACAGCTCGTGCACCACCCCCTTGAACATGAACGTTGCACAGGACACCGCAAACGACCTGATGGCGTACTGGGACATTTATGACAACAACAGCACCTACAACGCAATCGGCGCTGGTTGGAGCACTTACAACCAGACAACGGGTGAAGTATCCGCAACCGAAATGTTGCAGAACATCGATGCAGACACCATGATCGACGGTGCGTCTGACCCTCTGATTGAAATGAGCTGGAACACTGATGTGCCCGGTCGTTTCGTGATGGGTCAGCGTGGTGGTTCGACCGTGACCGAGCAGTCCGAACTGGGCGGCATCGGCACTGGTGAAGCGACTGAAGAAGAAACCGCAGAACCCGAACTGGCCGCAACCGGTGCACAGGACGTTGCACCTCTGGGCCTCGGCGCAATTACGCTGATCGCCGGTGGCGTGGTCCTGATGGTTCGCCGTCGCGTGATGAGCCTGTAACTCACACAACAGCGACACTCACTGTGGCCTCGAGGAAACTCGGGGCCACAGTTTTGTGTACGGACATTAGACCGCTGGTGAGGCTAGCGGCTGGCCCCGGCCGACCTTCGCCGGTACATCCTGATGGCGTAGGCAACCAGGCATTGCTGTTCGAGGGTGCAGGTGATCGAGGTCGACTGTTCGACGGTGGATTTATTACCTTTACACAGAAAGACCGAATGGGGGTGTCGCCAACACCACAACGAGAAAACGTTCAAAGCCGCCTAGGCGCAGCCACCGACCCGTGGTCCCCGAATAACGCACTGTGGCCCCCAGCACGAATGCTGGGGGCCACAGTGTTGACGTTGTTGGACTTAGCGGGTGGCTTGGGTCCAGGTGACAACCTTGTACTGCTTCGTGTCGACATTTGAAAGCGTGAAGAAGTTCAGCTTTTTGAAGTCCACGGTGGGTGCAACAAGGTTGATGTTCTGACCGGTCTGGTAGCCGGTGTAGTTCTCGCCGGTCACGGTGGCAACACGACCAGTGGTCACACGTCCAGTGGTCAGGCTGATAGTCGCAGCCGCCCACGACTGTCCGGGAGCATTAGCCCCACCGATGCGAACGCCCACGATGGTGGAGGCGCTCACGGCCTTCAGCGGGCTGAGGTTGCTGTAACCCGAGAACGATGCGTTGCTGGCACCGGTCGAGAAGGTCACGTTGGCCTTTTTGGTCACACGGGCCAACGAGTCGATCGTGAACAGGTGGCCGGGAACTGAAGGTGCCATGCCTGAACCTGGGTTGGTGGTGATACCCACCCAGGTGTTGGCTGCAAAGCCAGGTGCAAGCGAGACAAACATGGCCGTGGGTGCAATCTGTGTCGAAGTCGCGGCAAGAGCCTTGAGCTTCTTCGCAGCGTACGACACGGTGATCACCTCACGCTTTGTGGGGTTGACGCCCGAGTTGCAGAAACCGTTGGTCTTTGCATACGTCGTCACCACAAACACGTTAGCTGCGGCCGTCGCGGTTTTGGCGGCAGGGTTGCGCCCCTGGCTGACCGAGTTACACGGTGCTGCGACTGTTGAGTAGTTCGTCAGCTTAGTGATTGCGGTGTATGGCGAAGCCGAACCTGAAGCGACCTTGATGGTGGCCAGAACAACCTTGCTGGGCTGCGATGCATCGGTCGGCATGCAGGTCACCTGAACCAGAGGCGCCTCGATGCTCGAGGAGATGGTCATGGGGTACCCGCTCGTGTAACCGACGCCGAACTGCGCCTGGCAGAGTGCAGCGGTGTGATCGGTTGTCACAATCTGGGTCTTGATGCCGGTTGCAGTGTTGTTCTTTCCCCACTTGAAACCGGTTCCACCGGAAGCAGGGAGGTAACGAACGACCCATGAGGTGCCGTTGGCGCCCATCCAGTTGACGCTGCTGACGTTCATGACGCCAGGGATAACAACCGAACCGGTTCCGGCAAATCGCGTATCAGGTCCGGTCGACAGGCTACGAGTCATGACCATGGTGCCGGCGTTGATTCCTGCGTACAGGATGTCACCGTTAGCCCCGACGTATCCACGGCTGGTGGGGGCGACCACGGACGATGCGTGCATCGTGCGAGTAACTGCTGCCGCTGCGTTGGGCGAAGTTGCGCCCGTCAGGGCCTGCAGAACGCCAATTACCTGAGGCGTTCCACCTCCACCGCCACCGCCGGGGTTTGCAGGAGTGGTTGCGTTGGTGGTCGAACCCCATTCTCCGGCGCCTTCGAGCTGCGAATAGGCGTTAACCGAAATTGCGTAGGTGGTGCTGGCGCTCAGGTTGCTGATGGTACAACTACCACCGAGAGGCGAGCTCGGGTTGGTTTCCGAGAGGTATCCCGTGAACACGGTAGTGCCATTGAGCTGAGCACGGCACTGGTAGCTGGTGGCGCCTGGGACACCGGTGATGGTGACGGGCACCGAGTTATAGGTGGGGGTTCCCACAGTAAAGCTGGGAGCAGTCAGACCACAGGGGCGCGATACCGAAACCGAGGTGTCGTCGGCGCGAACCACGTCGACTGCCATCTGGTAGGTCTCTCCGGCCACCATGTCGAGAATCTGGGATCCACCG
>CALBMG010000183.1 GCA_937896185.1 uncultured Microbacteriaceae bacterium
AGCGAAAGCGGAACCCACCTGGGCGGCTTCCTGGCCGAGGCTGGGAATCCACAAGGCGAGTTGGCCCTGGCGCTGCAGGTTACCTGCCTCGACGTCGAAACGGCGGGTGACCACCATGTTTCGGTAAAAATCCTGCAATTGCTCGTCGGAAAGTGCATCAACGAGTGGACGGAACGGGGCAACGCGGTCGTTGTCGACCAGGGTTCCCTCCGTCGTCAACAGCTGAAGAGTCGCGTCGGTATACGGCATAGTGCCCAATCTATCCCTGAAAGACCCCACTCAGTAGTTACTGAGACACAATCTCCTGCGCGATTCTTAGGAGAACATCCACAGATTCAGGCTCGCCAATGGTGATTCGGATGCCCTCGCCCACAAAGACTCGGGTCACGATTCCGCCCTGCTCGAACAATTCGGCCACACGTGCCGTGTCCTCACCCGTGGGCAGCCACACAAAGTTGCCGTGAGGCTTCGGCACCGACCACCCTTGGGCCACGAGCTCACGCCAGACCCGGTCGCGACGTTCACAAATATCGGCCACAACCGCCATGGCCTCGTCGTTGTGTTCCAGCACGGCGAGCGCCGCGCGTTGGGCCTGTTCCGTGACCACCATGGGGATAGCGGTCGATGTGGCGGCCTGCAGAATATCGGCCGGCCCAATCCCATAGCCAATGCGCAACCCGGCCAAACCATAGGCCTTGCTGAACGTGCGCAAGGTGACAACGTTGGGGTACTGACCCTTGATCTTTTTGCCGCAAACGACCTCGGGGTCGTGCGAGAACTCGGCATAGGCCTCGTCGAGGATCACGAGAACAGAGGAGGGGACCTTGGACATAAATTCGTGGAATTCCTCCGTGGTCACAGCGGCACCGGTGGGATTGTTGGGGGTGCAGACGATCACAACTCGGGTGCGTTCGGTGATTGCCGCGGCCATGGCGTCCAAGTCGTGACGGTGGTCGGGGCCATTGGGAGCCTGCACGCGGCGAGCGCCCGCCACGGTGGTTAACCAGGGATAGGCCTCGAACGAACGCCACGCAAACACCACATCGTCCCCGGGGCCGGCAACAGCCAAAACGAGTTGATACAACAGCGAGACAGACCCGGCACCGACGATGACCTCGTCCACATCACAGGACCACATCTGTGCGAGGCGCTCGCGCAGCACTCGGGAAGTGGATTCGGGGTAGCGCAGAATTGTCGCCTGATCGATGGCGTCGAGCACGTACTGCGGGGTCGGGAACGGGTTCTCGTTGGACGACAGTTTGAACGCGTCAGCCGCCGCGGGTCGCCCCTGTTTGTATGCGGGAAGTGCACGGATTTCGGGACGGATCTGGATTCCGCTGTCGGCGTTGAAAAGGTTCACCCTGACAGCCTAAACCTGCTGGCCGTCGTGGTTTAGGGTTGAGGTCATGGTTCGTTTAGTCGTAGGAATTCTGATCAACGCCGCCGGCCTGTGGGTTGCCGACTTCTTTGTCGACGGCATCAGCATGGTGCCCTTCGGCCCGGGCGACAGCGACCCGGCTCTGACGTACCTTGTGGTGGCCCTGATTTTCAGCATCGTCAACGGGGTGATTGGCACGTTCATCCGCATCGTTGCCTTCCCCATCTATATCCTCACCTTGGGTCTCGTCGCACTGGTGATCAACGGTTCGCTGTTGCTGTTGGTGGCAGCAATTTCCGACGCGTTGGGCTTCGGTCTGATCATTGACGGGTTCGGGTGGGCCGTTCTGGGTTCGCTGGTGCTGTCTCTGTGCAACTGGATTCTCGGTGTCATCATTCGTCCGGTGATGGGCCGCCGCTAGCCCACACCTGTGGGGTCGGTCCGATTCACCGCCGAGTACAGCGTCGCCGTGCCCCGGCCGTAGCCCTGCCAGCGTCGCAACACCGTGTCGACAAATTCGCTGGGGTGGGAATCCACTTCTCGCGCCGTGACCACATAGCCCGCAGCAGCGTGCGCACCCATCAAGCGTTCACCCGCGGGGGAAGGTGCCAGCCATGTTTCACCTCTGCCCTGCCCCGGATGTCCGCCCAATGCCACCACGGGATCTTCCACATGTTCGAGGTGGATCATGGGGACCCCGTGAGGCGCAGGCAATAGTTCCAGGGGTGTGCCTGCCGTAACTATCCCGCGGACGTTCCATACGTCCGAATTCGCCAGCGCCACAGCCACCAGCCCGCCCTGAGAATGACCTGTCATGATGATGGGGTTCTCGGGCCCCACCCCTGCGCGCCTCAACGCTTGTGTCACGGCAGTGACGGAATCCGATTCCTGACTGATTGCCAGCGAAATATTGGAATTCATGGCGAACGGTTTCGTGGGGTCCACAACCGCATCAGTCCCCGCAATGTAGACCTCGAATTCCGCCGTCTCACCCGAACCATATTGTTCAATTCGGATTCGTTCGTCTCCTGTCGGTATTCGTGCAACACGATCGGCAAGGCTGCGCGGGGGAAGTACCTCCACAGAGCTCGTTTCCGTGACGTCAACCACACCGGGAACAGAATCGGTGTGAGGTATCAACGGCATGACCGCAGACGACACATGCCGAAGTCCTGTAATTGCCTCCCGCGACGTGCCCGCCAACACCAGCGCGCCCAGCGCTTCGAGCAACAGCAAAGACATGAGCGTTTGGAACCGTGAGAAAAGGGTGGGTGGGAAACGGCTGCGCGCCGGGGCCTTCGCGGTCGGCGCTGAGCGCAATCGAGCAAGCGGCGCCGACGTTGGCGGTGCGCAGGAGGGTGCGAGCCTGCGCGGTGGCGATCGAGCAGGCGGCACTTACCGAGGCCGTGCGAAGGCGCTGGACCGGAGCAACCGCGGTGATCGCTCCGACGCCCGTCTCGACCCCAGCGCCCGTGTCGACCTCAGAGCCGTTGCCGACTCCCGCGCCAGTCGAACTCGCCGCCGAAAGTGATTCAAAGCCGGTCGTAGAGGCTGTGCCGCAACGGCCGACGCCAGCTAGGGCGCAGCCAAAAATAGTGAGTAGGCAGCCTGCGACCCAGGCGGCCAAGAAAGCGGCTGTGACCGAAGCCAAGCCTGCGGCGCCGTCAGCGCCAGGCAACGGCATGCCGAAGAGCGAAAATATCGCCACGAAGGCGGGCATCGGCGCGCTGGCAGCGGTGTGTGCGGCAGGCGCATACGTGGCGATTCGCCGGGCGAAACGAAGCCGCTCAACGAGCCGAAGCCCGCGGCAGCGAGTGCTGGCGACTAGCTGAAGATAACGGTGCGATCGCCGTCAAGAAGCACGCGGTGCTCGGCAAACCAACGGACCGCCTGAGTCAGGGTCTTGGCCTCGATGTCTGAGCCAAGCGAGACCAGGC
>CALBMG010000184.1 GCA_937896185.1 uncultured Microbacteriaceae bacterium
GTCCTTGGCCGCCTGATTGAAAGCGGCGATGCCCATTTCCTCGATCTGGCTCTTGTCAGTAATTCCCAGCTGACGTTCGGCTTCGAGCTCTGCGGGCAAACCGTGGGTGTCCCAGCCGAAGCGGCGGTGAACCTGCTTTCCGCGCATGGTTTGGTACCGAGGGAATAGGTCCTTGGCATAGCCGGTCAACAGGTGGCCGTAGTGAGGAAGTCCGTTGGCAAATGGAGGGCCGTCATAGAACACCCATTCGTCGCACCCTTCACGGTTCGCGATCGACCGCCGGAATGTGTCCGCTTCTTTCCAGGACGCGAGTACATCTTGCTCGATGTCGGGGAAACGCGGCGACGGGGTTACTCCGTTGTCGGGGCGGTGCTGGGGGTACGTCATGACTCTCCTTGTGGTGTCACGAGGACGCAGCAACTGTTAGTTGCCACGCGGTACCACCCCGCTTGCCGGTTTGGGTAACCGACCACTCTGTGACGCGATGACGGGCGCACCCGCACGGATCTAATTAGCCGAGGCTGTTCTTCCGTGGACTCCCCGGTGATGGCCGGTTCACTGTCGTTGGGTATATCTTATCCGCAGGTCAGACCCGATTGAAGATTTCGGTGATTGAGGCACGGCCTGGGCTGGAAGTGATCCATTCACGCCATGCGGCGACGAGGCGGCCGGTGGTTGAGTACACCCGTGCTCTGTCGGCGACCGAGAATGGTTCGTTTACCCCCTCGAATCGGGCAACGATCCGTGACAGTGTTGCAAGGCGCGGCATGGCGCTCGCGAGAATTTCGTCGTTGGCACCGATCATGTCACTGAACAGTAATCCGACGGACGAGGAATGGTCCGATCCTTCATCGAAGACAGCGTAAAGACCGTCGTCGAGGCTGTCACCGTTGAGCGCTCGTTCATTGAGCAGTCCCAGTTGTTGGTCGATGGGGCTCCACAGCACGTCGGCTTTGGTCGGGAAGTACGAGAAGAAGCTGGTTCGGCTCACTCCGGCACGCTGCGCAATATCGGAGATGCTGGTGGCGTCATAACCCTGTTCGAGAAAGAGTTCGTTGGCTGCATCCTCTAACGTCGCGCGCGAGGACACGCGAGGACGTCCTCGGAGGGGATTTCGTGTCATAGGATTATTTCTGTACTGAGTCCAATAAATGGGTCACTGTGCGATCCACACTCCCATAATCACCGAAAGAACGCCGTGAACACAACCACAGCTCCCCATGGTCGGCGCGTCGCAATCGCGAGCCTCGTCGGCACCGCGCTCGAATCCTACGACCAATATGTCTTTGCCTGGCTGGCCGCGCTCTTTGTAGGGCCGCTCTTCTTCGAGCCACTCGGCACCGTCGGCGGCACACTTGCCGCATTCGCCACCTTTGGAGTCACCTTCATCGTTCGACCACTCGGTGGAATCATCTTTGGCTACATCGGCGACCGATACGGTCGACGCATCACCCTCATCACCACAGTCACCATGATTGGACTCGCAACCGGACTCGTGGGACTGCTGCCCACGTACGCACAGGGCGGCTGGACCGGGGCAATCATCCTCGTCGCATTGCGGCTACTAGAAGGCCTGTCGCTTGGCGGCGAATGGGGCGGCGCCGTCGCAATGAGCGCAGAACATGCTTCCGCTGACCGACGCGGAATTGCCGCGACACTCCCCCAGCTGGGGTCCCCCATCGGCAGCATCCTGTCCAACTCGGTCTGGCTTGCCATCTTCATCCTCATTCCCTACGACCAGATCGCAGAATGGGCATGGCGAATCCCCCTGCTGACGGCACTTCCGTTGCTGCTGGTCTCGCTGTACTTGCGCTGGGGACTGCCCGAAAGCCCCGAATTTCTTGCGAACAAGGACACGACCCCACGCGGTTTACTGCCCCTGGCCGCAGTATTCCGACACGCGCCCGTTGCCTTCTTGGTCGCAATCGGTGCCGCACTGCTCGGACATGGCTCGTACACCGTCATGAACACGTACACACTGAACTACGGCGCATACACACTCGGATACGACTACATGCAGATGACAATGGCGCTGACCATCGGGGGCATCGTGCAGCTGATCGCGATCCCATTGTTCGGCGTCTGGGCCAATCGGGTGGGATCCGCCCGAATCGTCGCGGCCGGCGCCCTGGGCACACTCGTTGTGGCCATCCCCCTGTATTGGTTAATCCAGGACGGCTCCATGACGCTGCTGATCGCCATCATGATTATCGGAGGCATCTTGCCCACCGCAGCATGGGCTGGACTCGGCGGAACGATGGAAACCCTGTTCGATGCTCGAATTCGCATGACCGCTCTGTCCTTGGCATACAACATCGCTGCTGCCATTGCCGCGACTCTTCCGTTCGTCCTGACGTTTGCCCAGACCACCACAGACAACGCGTGGTGGCACCCCGCCATCGTCCTGATGGCGATGTCGTTGATCACGCTGGTGTCTGCTGTCGCCGCACACCGCATGGCTCAGAAACAGACATAAATTGATTGCGCCCGCCCGTGTTTCACGCGAGCGGGCGCTGTCATGCCTTCAGGTCGTGCCGAACCTGACAAGGACACTGCCCGCTGGTAGATTAGAGACACATTTGAGGCATCACCACGCGATGCCGCCGATATCGAAAGAGTGAATCGTGTCCCACGAAATCCCCGAAAAGCCCGCCCTCGAAGGACTGGAAGCAAAGTGGGGTGAAACCTGGGAGACCGAAGGCACCTACTCATTCGATCGCGCACGTGCCGTGCAACTGGGCAAAGAAAGCGTGTTCTCGGTTGACACCCCTCCGCCCACCGCATCTGGTTCTCTACATATCGGCCACGTCTTCAGCTACACCCACATGGACCTGGCCGCCCGCTACCAGCGCCTCAACGGCAAGGTAATTTTTTACCCCATGGGCTGGGACGACAATGGCCTTCCCACGGAACGACGCGTACAGAACTATTACGGCGTGCGCTGTGACCCCACACTGCCCTACATCGACGGCTTTGTTCCCCCGTTTGAAGGTGGCGACAACAAGTCCTCAAAGGCCGCCGACCAGGTGCCCATCTCGCGACGCAATTTCATCGAACTGTGCGAAAAACTGACCGTCGAGGACGAAAAGCAGTTCGAAGACCTGTGGCGCACCCTCGGACTCTCGGTTGACTGGAAGCAGACCTACCGGACCATCGGAGACGAATCACAGCGGACGGCGCAACGAGCCTTCTTGCGCAACGTGAAGCGGGGCGAGGCCTACCAGGCCGACGCACCCACGCTGTGGGACGTCACCTTCCGCACCGCCGTCGCACAGGCGGAACTCGAAGACAAAGAGATGCCGGGCGCCTATCACTCCATCGTGTTCCACGGCGCGAACGGCGATATCACCATTGACACCACCCGGCCCGAACTTCTGCCGGCATGTGTGGCCCTCGTGGCTCACCCTGAGGACGAACGTTATAAGCCACTGTTCGGCACAACCGTCCGCACCCCCCTATTTGGCGTCGAAGTTCCGGTGATGCCTCACCACCTCGCACAGCCCGACAAGGGAACCGGTATCGCGATGGTGTGTACGTTCGGCGACACTACCGACGTCACGTGGTGGCGCGAGCTGCAGTTGCCGACACGCGCAATCATGGGTTTCGACGGTCGCATCGTCAGCGAAGCGCCCGCCGGAATTGACTCCGAAGAGCAGCGCGCAATTTATGCCGAACTGGCAGGAAAAACCGTGTTCAGCGCCAAGGCGCGAATCGTTGAACTGTTGACCGAATCGGGTGAAATGATCGGTCAGGCACGACCAATCCAGCACCCGG
Source organism: uncultured Microbacteriaceae bacterium (assembly GCA_937896185.1). Classification (GTDB taxonomy): domain Bacteria; phylum Actinomycetota; class Actinomycetes; order Actinomycetales; family Microbacteriaceae; genus MWH-TA3. The sequence continues at coordinate 3,775 of CALBMG010000184.1, forward strand.
TGAAGTTCTTCGAAAAGGGCGACAAGCCTTTGGAAATTGTGACCACGCGTCAGTGGTACATCTCAAACGGAGCCAAGGACGAGTCCCTGCGCAGCCGCCTCCTCGAGCGCGGAACTCAGGTCGACTTCCACCCCGATTTCATGCGGGTGCGTTACGACAACTGGGTTGAAGGACTCAACGGTGACTGGCTGATCTCGCGTCAGCGGTTCTTCGGCGTCCCCATTCCCGTGTGGTACCCGCTCGATGCTGACGGAAACCCCGTCTATGACTCCCCCATCCTCCCCGCCGAGGAAAGCCTTCCCGTCGACCCCACATCGCAGGCGGCTCCCGGTTACACCGAAGACCAACGCGGCAAGGCCGGCGGATTCCAGGGCGAACTTGACATCATGGACACGTGGGCGACCTCGTCACTGACCCCACAGATTGCGGGTCGTTGGGCCGAAGACGACGAATTGTGGAACCTCGTTTTCCCCTATTCATTGCGCTCACAAGGTCAGGACATCATCCGAACTTGGTTGTTCTCCACGGTTCTTCGCGCCGAGCTCGAACACGGTCAGGCTCCGTGGGCTAACGCGGGAATTTCCGGTTTCATCGTGGACCCCGATCGTAAGAAAATGTCCAAGTCCAAGGGCAATGTTGTGACGCCTCAGGGAATGTTGGACGAGCACGGTTCCGACGCTGTCCGCTACTGGGCCGCCTCGAGCCGACTGGGCACCGACGCAGCATTCGACCCCGAAAACCCGAAGCAGATCAAGATCGGTCGTCGACTGGCAATCAAGGTTCTCAACGCCGCAAAGTTCGTCTACTCGTTCGCCCACACCGACGGTGCCGAAGTTACTGAGGAACTCGACCGTGACATGCTGCGCCGACTCGCTGAAGTCGTCCGCAGTGCAACGGAATCGTACGAGAAATTCGACCACGCTCGCGCACTCGAGGTCACCGAACAGTTCTTCTGGACCTTCACCGACGACTATCTCGAACTCGTCAAGGAACGCGCATACCGCGAAGCCGGATCCGAGGGTCAGGCCAGCGCCGTGGCCGCGCTTCGACTCGCGATCGACGTGTTCCTGCGCCTGTTGGCACCCGTGCTCCCGTTTGCGACGGAAGAAGTGTGGCGTTGGACTCATGCCGGTTCCATTCACACCAGCTCGTGGCCGACCGTGGCCGAAATTCCCGTGAACGGCGAATCCAACGGACTGCTCGACCTGTGCGGCGCCGCACTGGTCGGCATCCGTGGCGCCAAAACGGAGGCTAAAGCATCTCAAAAAACACCGGTCACACATGCCGTCATCGAAGGCCCTGCAGCACTTGCCGCGGCACAGGCCGACCTTGCCGCTGTGGGACGCATCGTTGAACTCGAATTGCGCACGGCAGACACGGTCGCCGTAGTCAGCATTGTGTTGGAAGAAGCCGCAGAATAGTGGCCCTGCACATTCGCCCCATTGGCCCTCTCGACCACGAGGAATGGCGTGAGCTGTTCCGCGCGTACGGCGTGTTCTACAAGTCGGAATTCACTGACACTCAAATGGACACCGTCTGGTCGTGGCTGATGGACCCCCAGCATCCTCACACTGCCTGGGTCGCGGAAATCGACGGTGCACTGGTGGGTTTTGGGCACATGCGGCAGCACTCTGACACGTTCACCGGCGGGCCCGCCTGGTTCCTTGACGATCTCTACACGAGCGAGGGCGCGCGGGGGCATGGAGTCGCAACGGGAATCATCGCCGCCCTCCGTTCTCATGCCGATGCACACGGTGGCGGCACCATCTCGTGGATTACCGCCGATGACAACCACACCGCGCAACGCGTCTATGACCGTGTTGCACGGCGAACACACTGGGTAACCTACGAGCTGTCGTCCTAGCCATCATGCCTAACCCTTTTGCACAGCCCAGCACGCTGCCATATCAGCTGCCGGACTTTGCTCACATTGATACAGCCGATATCGGCCCAGCAATACTGGAAGGCATGGAACGTCAACTCGACGAAATGCGTGCCATCACCGATAATCCTGAACCACCCACCTTCCGCAACACTATGGAGATGTGGGAACGCAGTGGGCAGTTGTTGCAGCGTGCCGTGCTCGTGTTTGGCAACATCTCGAGCGCCGATGCGACCCCCGATGTGGTGGCTCTTGACACCGCTTTTTCGCCGCTGCTCGCTGCGCACCATGACGCGATTGTGCTGGACCCGAAACTGTTCGACCGTGTTCATACGCTTCATGAGTCACGTCATGAATTGGGTTTGGAACCCGACCAGCTGTACCTGTTGGAACGCACACACCATGACATGGTGCTCGGCGGTGCAGCCCTAGACAGTGCGGCTACCGAGAAATTGACGACTCTCAACCAACGCATTTCAGCGCTCGAAACCTCCTTCGTCAACAAACTGCAGGATGAAGCACGGGAACTCGCCGTGCTCTTCGATTCGGCGAGTGAACTCGACGGGCTCGAGGCGGGCGAACTGTCCGCCGCCGCCAGTGCAGCGTCGGAGCACGGTCACCCTGGCAAATACCTCATCACTCTGGTGCTGCCCACCCTGCACCCCGCAATCGCCAGCCTGACGGCGTCGGAAAGCCGCGCGCGAATCATGGAGGCTCAAATGCTTCGGGGGCGCCGTGGAGGCCCTCACGACACACGCCAGACAATTCTCGAACTTGTTCAACTGCGTGCAGAACGTGCCGAATTATTGGGGTTCCCCCACCACCAAGCCGTCATCGCTGCCGGCAACACGGCAGGAACGGCCGAAGCAATCCGGGAACGACTCGTTGCGCTCGCAGCACCCGCCGCTCGTAACGCGTCACGGGAACAAGCCCAGCTCGAACAGCTAGCGGGGCACCCCATCGCGCCGTCCGATTGGTCGTTCTATTCAGACTTGGTTCGATCGCAGGAATTCGCCGTCGACGAAAATTCCCTGCGCCCCTATTTCGAGGCGGAGCGAGTACTCACCGACGGAGTATTTGCAACTGCCACACGCCTGTACGGCATCAGCTTTACTGAACGACATGACCTCGCGGGATATCACCCCGAGGTACGTGTGTTCGAAGTTTTCGACGCTGACGGCACGGGAATCGGACTGTACCTGCTGGATCTGTACACCCGAGACAGCAAACGCGGTGGGGCGTGGATGAATGAGTTGGTCGCACACAACACCCTGTTGGGCCAGCCGGTCATCGTCGTCAACAATCTGAACGTCGCACGCCCCGAGCCCGGCACACCCACGCTTCTCAATTTTGACGAAGTCAACACTTACTTCCACGAATTTGGCCACGCACTTCACGGGCTTCTGGCCCGAGTGCGATACCCCTCCCAATCCGGCACCAACGTGTACCGCGACTTCGTCGAGTTCCCCAGCCAGGTCAACGAAATGTGGATGTTCTGGCCCGACGTGGTATCCAACTACGCGGTGCATCATGCCACCGGCGAACCATTGGGCGCCGACGTCATCGACAAGATCCGCGCAAGTCAGAAATGGGGCGAAGGTTTCGCGACCGTCGAATATCTCGCAGCCGCCCTCATTGACCATGAATGGCACATGCTGTCCGCCGACGAAGCACAGGCTGTAACCGATGTCGACACTTTCGAACGAAACGTGCTCGAACGGCACGGACTGAATATTCCGGCTATTCCGCCGCGATATTCGTCCAGCTACTTCCAACACACATTTGGTGGTGGCTACGACGCACAGTATTACGCCTACATTTGGAGCGAAGTGCTCGATGCGGATGCCGTGGATTGGTTCACCGAAAACGGTGGCGCCACTCGCGCAAACGGTGACGCCTTCCGCACACATGTGCTGGGGTTCGGCGGTTCACGCGATCCCCTCGAGGCCTATCGCGAGCTGCGTGGACGCGACGCAGATATTGGTGCACTGCTGCGTCGACGTGGCCTAACGACCTAGTTTTTGTCCGTGTGACGAACGGAACTTAGGCGGACTTTTCGGTGCGCTCAACGATGTGCACCAGCGTGGGCTCGGCACCTTCGAGAACCGCTGCCTTCGTGACGATCACCTTTGCGATGTGGTCGACGGACGGCACTTCGAACATGATGGGCCCGAGCACGTCCTCCATGATGGCGCGCAAACCGCGGGCGCCTGTCTGGCGACTGACTGCGAGGTCAGCAATTGCGTCGAGAGCGTCCTGGTCGAACTCCAGCTCAACACCGTCAAGACTGAACATGCGCTGATATTGCTTCACCAGTGCATTCTTGGGGCCGGTGAGGATGTCAATCAAAGCATTGCGATCCAGCGGAAGGACCGAGGCGACAACGGGAAGTCGACCGATGAATTCGGGGATTAGCCCGAACTTGTGCAGGTCTTCCGGCAAAACTTCGCCGAACAACTGCTGGTCATCACGCTTTGCCTGCAACGGAGCACCGAAACCGATTCCGTGTCGACCCACGCGCTGCGAAATGATTTCTTCCAGTCCGGCGAATGCACCAGCCACGATGAACAACACGTTTGTGGTGTCAATTTGGATGAATTCCTGGTGTGGGTGCTTGCGGCCACCCTGTGGAGGAACACTGGCGACAGTTCCTTCCAGGATTTTCAGCAATGCCTGCTGCACTCCTTCACCGGAAACATCTCGTGTGATCGAAGGGTTTTCGGCCTTGCGTGCAATCTTGTCGATTTCGTCGATATAGATGATTCCGTTTTGTGCTCGAGCAACATCGAAATCGGCTGCCTGCAACAGCTTCAAGAGAATATTTTCGACGTCCTCACCGACATAACCGGCTTCGGTCAACGCCGTCGCATCGGCTACGGCAAAAGGCACGTTGAGACGACGCGCGAGGGTCTGGGCCAGATAGGTTTTACCGCACCCCGTGGGGCCAATC
>CALBMG010000185.1 GCA_937896185.1 uncultured Microbacteriaceae bacterium
GTTCGTGCTCAAAGACCCCGTGGTGCGCGAAAACACGTAACCCGCGCACGCGAATCTCGTCAGACATTGTGGCCTCCGTTCGACCACAACTCTGCCACGCGCAGCGCGGTCACGGTGTTTGCCACGTTGTGGACCCGCACGGCACGCGCCCCTGTGGCGGCACTGAGCACGCTGATGACCGCGGTGGGCAGGTCGCGGCCCGCGGGGTCCGCCGAAAATTCGGCAAGGAACCTTTTCCGGGACGCACCCACCAGCACGGGGTAACCGAGTGCGATCAACTGGTCGAGATCTCGTAACAATGCCCAGTTGTGGTCGGCCGTTTTGGCGAAACCCAGTCCGGGATCGACCCACAACCGCGAGGACGGAATTCCCGCCTCGTGCAGGCGGTCGATCCGTTCCGCAATTTCGGCACAGACATCAGCGACAACATCGTCGTAGTGGGGGTTGTCCTGCATAGTGTCGCTGTGACCGCGCCAGTGCATTGCGACAAAGGTTGCGGCAGAATCCGCTGCGGTGGCCGCCATGCGGGGGTCCGCCAGGCCCCCGGACACGTCATTGATGTACGAGGCGCCCGCACGCACGGCGGCGGCGGCAACTTCGGCACGCATGGTGTCAACAGACACCGCGATTCCAGCGTCCGCGAGTTCCCGAATCACGGGGACCACGCGGCGCAGTTCCTCGGCGACATCCACACGCGCGGCGCCGGGCCGGGTAGATTCGCCACCCACGTCGATGACAGTGGCCCCGTCAGCGACCATGCTGTGCGCGTGCGCCACAGCGCTGTCGGGGTTCAACCACAGACCGCCGTCGCTGAACGAATCCGGGGTGACGTTGAGCACACCCCACACACCGGTGCTAGCGGTCACCGCTCGCTCCGATGAGCGCCAGGGTGGCAGCGCGTGCTGCGGGATCGGCCAGTTCACCGGCAGAGGACACGGTGACTGCGGTCGCGGATTCTTGGCGCGAGCCTCGGGCGGCCACGCATTCGTGTGTGGCTTCGAGCACGACGAGGGTTCCCCGGGCGGCCACACCTCGGGTCAATGCGTCACCGATTTCCTGTCCCAGTCGTTCCTGTACCTGCGGGCGTGACGCGATGATGTCGACGAGCCGGGCGATGCGCCCCAAGCCGACAACCGTTTTTTCGGGCACATAGGCCACGTGCGCAATCCCGTGAAACGGCAACAGGTGGTGTTCGCACATGGAACGGAAACGAATTCCGCGCACAATCACAGTGTCGTGGGTGTCGACGTCGGCGCACGATCCGGGCTCGGTCAAAATCCCGACCGGGTCAACACCAACGCCTCCGTACAGTTCACCCAACGCATCGGCAACCCGCTGAGGGGTGTCGAGGAGTCCATGACGGTTCGGGTCTTCCCCAATGGATTGCAGGATTTCCCGTACCGCCGAGGCGATGCGTTCACGATCGATGGCCACCGGTTACTCGGCCGCCTTCGCCGCGGGCTTGCGGGTGCGTCGTGCGGGCTTCGCGGCGGGGGTATCGGTCGCTTCGGCGCGCGCGGGGACAGCCACGGGAGGCTTCGAGGACACGGGACGTCCCTTGCTCGACAGCCACTGCTTGCGTTCCGGCAGGCGCTTCACCCCGACAAAGATTTCGGCCAACTGGTTGTGGTCGAGGGTTTCCTTCTCCAGCAACTCGGCGGCCAGGCGGTCAAGGATTGCGCGGTTGTCGTTGAGCACCTTCCACGCTTCGTCGTGAGCCGCATCGACCAGCGCACGGATCTCGAGGTCGATCTGCTGGGCGAGGGTTTCGCTGTAGTCACGTCCGTGACCCATGTCGCGTCCCAAGAACATTTCACCGCTGGCGGCACCCAGTTTGACGGCGCCGACCGTGGCACTCATGCCGTAATCGGTGACCATGCGGCGGGCGATGTTCGTCGCCTTTTCGATGTCGTTTGATGCGCCGGTGGTGGGGTCGTGGAACACGATTTCTTCGGCAACACGGCCACCCATCGCGTAGGTCAACTGGTCGAGCAGTTCATTGCGAGTGACCGAGTACTTGTCATCCAGAGGAACCACGAGCGTGTACCCCAAGGCTCGGCCGCGGGGAAGGATGGTGACTTTCGTGACCGGGTCGGTGTGGTTCATCGCGGCGGCAGCGAGCGCGTGGCCACCCTCGTGGTACGCGGTGATCAGACGTTCCTTGTCCTTCATCACGCGCGAACGACGCTGTGGTCCCGCCATCACGCGGTCGACGGCCTCGTCGAGTGCCTCGTTCGTGATCTGCTTCTTGCCGGCACGGGCGGTCAGCAGGGCAGCCTCGTTGATGACGTTCGCCAGGTCGGCACCCGTGTAACCGGGAGTCTTGCGGGCGAGGACCTCGAGGTCGACGTCTTTCGCCATCGGCTTGCCCTTGGAGTGCACCGACAGAATCTGGGTGCGGCCCTTCGAGTCGGGGGCATCGACCTGAATCTGGCGGTCGAAACGACCGGGGCGCAGCAGTGCGGGGTCCAAGATGTCGGGACGGTTGGTCGCAGCAATCATGATGACGTTGGCCTTGGGATCGAAACCGTCCATCTCGACGAGCAGCTGGTTGAGGGTCTGCTCGCGCTCGTCGTGACCGCCACCCATACCGGCGCCACGGTGACGACCGACGGCATCGATTTCGTCAATGAAGATGATCGCGGGAGCATTTTCCTTCGCGATCTGGAACAGGTCGCGAACACGGCTGGCACCGACACCGACAAACATTTCGACAAAGTCGGAACCTGAGATGGAGTAGAACGGCACACCGGCTTCGCCGGCAACGGCACGAGCGAGCAGGGTCTTACCGGTACCCGGAGGACCATACAACAGCACGCCCTTGGGAATCTTGGCGCCCAGCTTCTGGAAACGTTCCGGCGACTTCAGGAAGTCCTTGATCTCGTTGAGTTCCTCGATCGCCTCGTCGGACCCTGCCACATCGGCAAACGTGACCTGCGGGTCCTCCTTGTTAAAAAGCTTCGCCTTTGAGCGACCGAACTGCATCGCACCACCAGCACCACCGGCGCGCGACATCATGAACCAGAACAGTGCGGCAATAAGAATGAACGGGAACAGCAGGCCCAACAACGCCTGCCACCATTCCTCTGTGGGAACCTTGTCGGTGAACTTCTCGGGGTTGGCCTCGGTGATGACCGACAGCACCTCGAGGCCACGGGGTGCAACGTAATAGAACTGAACGTTCGAACCATAGGTTTCGTGCGGCGACTTCAGTTCCATGTCGACACGCTGTTCGCGGTCCGTCACCACAACCGACGAGACCTCGCCCGACGACAAGAACTCGAGGCCCTCCTTGGTCGAAATTGGCGTGTACGTGACGCGACCAAACAGCAACAAACCGACCCACAACACGGCCAAAGCAGCCACGATGTACAGCCAAGGGCCGCGAGCCATTTTCTTCATACGCTCAATCACTCCGTCAATAGAAAGTCGTTACGCCAGAGTACCCGCGAATAGTGAGGCTTTACCCAGGAATTCGCTCTAGGAGTACATCTTCGGTGACAGTACTGCCACATCCCGCAGGTTGCGGTACTTCTCTGCATAATCGCAGCCATAACCGACAATGAACTTGTTGGGGATATCAAACCCCAGATAATCGGGCACAACATCGGAAATAACGGCGTCGGGTTTGCGCAGCGCGGTGAGGATTTTCACCGAATTTGCGCCACGCGTGATCAGGTTGTCACGCAACCAGGCCAAGGTCAGACCCGAATCGATGATGTCTTCGACAATCAGCACATCGC
>CALBMG010000186.1 GCA_937896185.1 uncultured Microbacteriaceae bacterium
AGGGTGGCGGCTGCATATGCCTCGATGGTTTCGTAATGTGTGACGGCATGGCGCCCATCGGTGACGACCGCGAATTTCCATGCAGAGCCTGGGTGACGACCCAGCGGGGCATCAATGGTGCCCGACAGAGGATCGGGATGCCCCTGCACGAGTGCGTGGTATTCCTTGCTGACCTCACGGTTACGGAATTTGTCCTTCATCACCGAATAGGCAATCTCGCTTTTTGCGACAATCATGAGCCCGCTGGTGCCCACATCGAGTCGATGCACGATTCCTTGACGTTCGGGAGCCCCCGAAGTCGAAATACGGTATCCCGCACCAGCGAGTGCGCCAACAACCGTGTCTCCCTCCCAGCCGAGCGAGGGGTGCGCCGCAAGAAAAGGAGGCTTGTCCACAATCACGATGTGCTCGTCGTCGTAAACGATGGACATTTCCGGGATGTGCGCCGCCACAACTGTGGGTTCGCGCTTGTCCTCCCACGTGATCGACATCATCGTGTCGGCCGCCAGCCGATCCGACTTCGACGCCACCACGCCACCGATTTCTACACCACCACCGGCAACAATTTCTGCCGCGAAGGTGCGCGAAAAACCCATCAATTTCGACAACGCGTTATCGATGCGTTCCCCCACGAGACCGTCGGGAACGGGGACTATTCGGTGATGAGCCACCGGAAGTTACGAGGCGTCGGCCCCGGCGGGTGCGCTCTTCGCCAGCTCGTTGAGCTGAGTCTGCAGGAACTGACCGAGGTGGGTGCGGTAGTCGCTCTCGAAGCCCTTGAGCTCTTCGATACGACGTTCGATAACAATGCGTTCCTGGTCGAGTTCGTTGATGCGCAGACGCTGCTGGGCTTCGGCTTCCTGAACGATGCGGGTTGCTTCGGCCTGAGCCTCGGACACCATGCGCTCGCGCTCGTCGAGACCTTCCTGAACGTGCTGATCGTGAAGTTTACGGGCCAGCTGCAGGAACTGGCTCGAAGTTGCGGCCTCGGCCTCTACCGACAGAGGTGCGCCGACAGGAGCGGCGGGCGCACCGGCAGCAGCGGCACGCTGCAGTTCCTGAATGCGGGCCTCTTCCGAGACAAGACGCTGACGAAGTTCTTCGGTCTCTGCCTTGTCGGCGAGCATCTGGGCAACGACCTCATCGAGGAAGTCATCTACCTCGTCCTGGTCATATCCTTCACGGAATTTGACCGTCTGAAACTGCTTGTGGGCGATGTCTTCAGCGCTTAGCGTCATGCGTTGCCTCTTTCTTGTTAAACCTAGGCTTACAGACTACAACGCAACGGGCGACGGAATAAATGCCGAAAGTAAATAGACGGCAAGAAGTGCAACGGTCCACGACAGGTCAATCGAGGCTCCGCCCAGGTTGATGGGTTTGACCACAGAACGGATCCATCGCATCGGCGGATCAGTGACGGTGTAGACAACGTCAGCGAGAAAGAGAACCACACCGCGTGGACGCCATCCCGGGCGCAAAACTCGAGCCCAGTCAAAAACCAAGCGTCCCCACAACATCAGAGTGAAGAGGAAAAGCACAAAGTGCAGCGCACCGTAAACGATGGACATTAGGACAGGAAGTCGGTGTCGACGTTCTGAACGGGCTCTTCTTCGGGAGTGTTTTCGACGAGTGAGACACCGTAGGGAGTGAGCATGTAGACCTTGCCCTGCTCCGAGACACGTTCGATTCGTCCTTCGAGTCCCTTAGTCAATCCCGACAGGAAGTCGATCATGCGGCGAACTTCGGTCTCGAGCATGCCGGACAGGTCAATAATCATGGGTGAACCTTCGCGGAACGTTACCGCGATACCTTCGGCCTCGGCGTAACGGGTGGGGCGCACGGTGTGAATCGTCGCAAACGCTGGTTCCTGGTTACGTCGCAGCGAACCACCGGCAAAGCCGGACGAAGTCGAACGGGGCACTGCGGTGGGGCGAGCAGCGGGTGCAGGTGCTTGACGCGATGCTGCGGGACGAGCTTCGCCGTCACGTGCCTCGGTGAAACCTAAACTTTCCCATACCTTTTTCACTGCAAGCCTCCTGATTGTTCTGTCTAAAAGTTAACCCACTGCGGGGCGGTTTCCGGTGATTGTCGTGCCGATGCGCAGGTGTGTCGCTCCGTGCTTTAGAGCGAGTTTCCAGTCGCCACTCATACCCGCAGAGATACGTGTCGCCTCGGGATACGAGGCGCGCAAGACCCCGGACAACCGGCGCAGTTCCGCGAAGGCGGGCTCAGGGTCGCCCGTCATCGGGGCCACACCCATGACACCCAGCAGGGTGATCGAGGGAACGGTGGCGATCAGGTCTGCGAGCTCGAGCAACTCGACCTCGCCCGTGACCCCGCCACGGCCCGCATCATCTGTCAGATTAACTTCAATGAATGCGTCGACGGGGTTGTCGTTGGTGCGCAGAGCTTCGACCACACTGACCCGATCCAGCGAATGTAAAACTGTGGCGTATTTCGCGATGGCCTTTGCCTTGTTGCTCTGAATTTGGCCCACAAAATGCCAGGTCACATCGGAGCGACCGATTTCCGCCACTTTGGGTGCGGCATCCTGATGACGACTTTCGCCGAAGTCACGCGCCCCGGCGTCAATCAGCTCGGAAACCAACGATGCGGGATGAAACTTGGTTACGGTCACCAGGGTGACAGTTTCCGGGTCCCGCCCCAGCGTCCGACACTCCGCAGTGACGGCGGCGCGAACCTCGCGCCACCGGTCAGCGGCAGTTGTCATTACTTCAGGAACTCGGGCAGATCGAAACGGTCGTCTGCGTCGTCGAACTGGCTGGGAATCGAGGGAACGTCTCCCGTCGCAAATGCTCCCGGCGCAGAAAAGGTTGGAATTGATTCAGTGTCGACGCCACGGGGAGCGAATTCATCGTCGTACGACGAGAAGGTGGGCAGCGGGTCGCGGGGGGCCGACGGTTCGCGTCCGTCGAAACCGGCGGCGATGACCGTGACACGCACCTCGTCGCCCAGCGTGTCATCAATCGACATACCGAAGATGACATTCGCGTCGGGGTGAACAACCTCGGTGATAAGCGAAGCGGCCTCGTTGATCTCGTGGATACCAAGGTTGGATCCACCCTGGATGGACAGCAGCACGCCGTGTGCGCCGTCGATCGTGGTGTCGAGCAGGGGCGAGGCGATTGCGGCCTCAGTTGCCTTGACAGCACGCTCTGCACCCCGAGCCGAACCGATTCCCATCAACGCGGTTCCTGCATCCTGCATCACCGAACGAACGTCGGCGAAGTCGAGGTTGATGAGGCCGGGGTTGGTGATGAGGTCCGAAATTCCCTGAACACCCGACAGCAGAACCTCGTCGGCGATAGCGAACGCTTCGGGGGCCGAGATTGCGCGGTCGGCGATGGCCAGCAGGCGGTCGTTGGGAACGACGATCAGCGTGTCGACCTCTGCACGCAGCTTGGCGATTCCCGCTTCGGCCTGTTCCCGCCGACGGCGTGCCTCGAAGCTGAACGGCTTGGTGACAACACCCACGGTCAGAGCACCA
>CALBMG010000187.1 GCA_937896185.1 uncultured Microbacteriaceae bacterium
CCCTGGTCCATCTCACGTTCCGCCAATTGAACGGCAAATCCTGAACGAGAGATCGATTCGCCCATCTCGCGAATCTCAATCGTCATGTCGGCGTCGAGCTGCTTGGGACCCACCACACCGACGGACGGGCTGGTGTCGAATACGGCGCTCAGCGCACCCAGAGCACCGGGCCGAACGACGGTATCGTCGCGCAGAATCCACACGAAGTCGTTCGTGCGCCCAACGAGCGCGCGCGAGACGGCCTCGGACAGTGTCGACGACGGGGCAAGTTCGACAACCGTGAGATCCCCCGGTGCGGAAATTGCGCTGCCGCTGAGATTCGCGATGCTGATCGAGGAATCGGCTACCTGACCTGCGAGAGAAGACAACGTTTTCGTGAGTCGTTCGGGGTGCCGTCGTACAACAACGACGACCGCGACCGAGTCACGAGAGACCAAGCGACGAACCTAACGGTTAGCCGCGACGACGGAACTTGCGACGTTCGCGCTCTGAAAGGCCGCCCCAGATTCCGAATCGCTCGTCGTTTTCAAGAGCGAATTCGAGGCACTCATCACGAACAGTGCACTGGGTGCAGATGCGCTTCGCGTCGCGGGTCGAACCGCCCTTTTCGGGGAAGAACGCCTCGGGGTCGGTCTGCGAGCAGAGAGCGTCTGCCTGCCACGCGAGCGGGTTGTCATCGCCGACAACCTCTCCAGCGGTACCGGGGACGCCTCGAGTGATCGGGTCAGTGAACCAGTCGCTGGGAACGTCGTTGGTGTAGTCGGTCATGTCGAAGGTCCTCCATTGGAACGAAGCATTTCGATAATTACACCGTTGTTATTCCCAATAGTCAAGTCGAGACCGACACAAAAATGCACGGTGGGCGTGTCGCTTTCTAGAGCGAGGCGACACCGTGCCCGACGACGACGAGGCCATGCCCATCAAGTCCGAGCGAACGGTCGCCGCTCTCGACATAGACCGCGCGGCCAGGGGTCAACTCGATTGGTTCAGTAGCCGAAACGGTGACGGTGCCGGCAATGACCAAGGCGATGGCGGGGCCGTTGACGGGTAGGTCGATGTGACCCTCGACCGTCACCTCGAGCAGCCCGCAGTCGGGGAAGTCCGCTCGAAATTCGGTGGTGGAACCGTCGACATGGGCGTCGAGAAGCACCGGGGTTTCCTCATCCCAGTTCGCGACCGCGAGGAACTCGTCAGCATCAACGTGCTTGGAGGTCAGTCCCCCGC
>CALBMG010000188.1 GCA_937896185.1 uncultured Microbacteriaceae bacterium
GACGCTCTTCCGATCTAAGGCCCCTTGATGATTTCCACGCTCCAGCCCGGCTTCGGCATCGGTGCGGTGCACCAGAAGGAGAACCTCCTGCACTGCCTCGTCACCCGCATAGGGGGCGCTTACGTCGCGCGACATGACCGCGGTGGGCATTGCATGCCCGCGGGTTTCCAAGTAACGCAGTGTCGAATCCCACAGTGAGGGGCGCGACATGGCCGCCTCGACACGGGCACGTGCGGGCGAGCCCGGCACCAGGTGCTCGCTCATACCCATTCCCGTTCCCGCAGCAGCGCCGGCACCCGCGTGATCACGACGACCCAACACGGCCTCGAGTTCGCGGAACTGTGCCGACTGAAAACCGCTGCCCGAGGTCAGACGGTCGCGAAACGAGTTGTACTGCAGGGGCGTCATCGTCTCGAGAATGTCGAGCTGGCTGACGCACACCTTGAGGATTGTGCGAATGCGCCCCAAGGTTGCGAGCGATGCAAAGCTGTTGCCGGCCTCGAGCGTGCTCTGTGCAGCGGTCAGCTCGTGCAACACCTGCTTGAACCACAGTTCATACACCTGGTGGATGGCAATGAACAGCGGTTCGTCGTGTTCGTCGGACTGGGGGTGGTTGAGCGACAGTAATTCGTCGATCTTCAGATATTCGGTATAGGTCAGTGCGGCCTGGTTCATGTAACGCGGCTTCCGTTGTCGGTGATGGTCAGATAAGCGCCGCTCTGAACGAGGTCACGAAGTCGAGCAAAACCGTCCCACACTTCGCAATAAGAGGTCGGCAACGGTGACATCGCGAGGCGGATGCCATCGGGCATGCGGAAGTCGGGCACAACATTCGAGATGGTGCGCATCGCTGCCGCAATTTTTTGTGCGTCGGGGTGGTGCAGGGTGATGTGTCCTCCGCGCCAGGTAGCGTCGCGAGGGGTGCCCAGACGGAATCCCAGGGGTGCGAGCCACGCATCAAATAGTTGAATCATCAGTTCGGTTCCCATGCCGGCTTTCGCTTCGATGGCATCGATGCCCGCCTCGGCGATCATGTCGAACGCGACCTTGACCGAACGCAACCCGATAATCGAAGGCGACGCGATCTGGTAACGACGGATGCTGTCCGCGGGCTCAAAGACGGGCCCCATGGCAAACTGGTCGCCCTGGGCGAACCATCCCTGAATGGGCACCTGCAGGGTGTTCTGAAGTTCCTTACGGACAAACAGCCATGCGGGTGAACCGGGGCCGCTGTTGCCGTACTTGTAGGTGCATCCCACCGCGAGGTCGACACCGTTGGCGTCGAAGTCGAGGTTGATGGAACCGACGGCGTGCGCACAGTCCCAGACGACGAGAATTCCGCGCGAACGAGCCAGGTCAGTGATCGCCTTGATGTCGGGGCGTGAACCACTGCGATAGTGAATGGCCTGCAGGGTCAGCACGGCCACGTCGTCGGTCAGGTACGGTTCGATGGCGTCGACCGAGATGCGTTCGTTGTCGTGATCGACGGTGACAGCACCGGGGCCGCCCGTGCCGTCGTTGTCCAAGGTGACAACTGTGAGGCCGTGCTGTTGGGCCAAGCCCTGCACGATGTAACGGTCGGTGGGGAAGTTGGATGCATCGACGACGATGGTTTTACGTGTCGGGTGTGCGGCGATGACGGCGCCGAGCAGCTGGAACAGGTTTGTGCTGGTGGTGTCACAGACGAGAGTTTGGCCGGGACCCGTGCCCAGTGATGCGGCGGCGAGGGCGTCGCCGGTGACCTGTGCTTCGTCAATCCAGTGACTCCAGCCGTCGACGAGCTGCGAGGACCATTCGTCGGTGAGGAATGCGTTGATGGCGGTGATGGTGTCCTTGGGGGTGCGGCCCAACGAGTTTCCGTCGAGGTAGCACATGTCGGGGTCGGCGATTACGAAGCGGTCCTTGAAATGTGCCAGAGCGTCGGCCTGGTCCAACATTTCGGCTGTGCTGCGGTCTGTCGCGATTCCGGGGAGCAATGGAGCGGTCATTTTCGCCTCTTTCGATTTGGGTCCTTCGTCACCCTACTTGACGAGGCGCATCGAATGTCAGTGCTCACGTGAGCAATTTCTGCCCTCGCTAGACTTTCGGTGTGAGCGGAAAAAACGTTGTCGTCGTCGGGCTGGGATATGTGGGCCTTTCGCTTGCTGTGCTCTTGGCCCGGCACAACGCTGTGACCGCCGTGGATTTATCGACCAGCCGCGTCGATGCGGTCAACAACCGGGTGTCGCCCATTGACGACGAGGGAGTGAGCCGTTTTCTGGCACACGAAAAGCTCAACCTTCGTGCGACCACTGATGCGGCGAGCGCGTACCCGTCCGCTGATGTGGTGATCGTGGCTACACCCACGAATTACGACCCTGATCGCAATAGTTTTGACACGTCGAGTGTTGAG
>CALBMG010000189.1 GCA_937896185.1 uncultured Microbacteriaceae bacterium
GTTCCACCTCGCGTGCGCCTCGGTGGGCGATTGCCTACAAATACCCTCCGGAACAGGTCAACACGAAACTGCTCGACATTGTTGTCGGAGTGGGTCGCACCGGACGCGCTACGCCCTACGCCGTCATGGAACCGGTGAACGTGGCCGGTTCCGTTGTTCGTCAGGCGACTTTGCACAACCAGGATGTCGTGGTCAGCAAGGGCGTTTTGCTCGGGGACACGGTGGTGTTGCGCAAGGCCGGGGACGTCATCCCTGAAATTTTGGGTCCCGTCGTCGAACTGAGGGACGGTTCCGAGCGTGTGTGGTCGATGCCTGAGGGGTGCCCCGAATGCGGCGCGCGCCTCGCACCCGCAAAGGAAGGCGACATCGATCTGCGGTGCCCCAACACCGAACACTGCCCGGCCCAAGTTCGCGGTCGGATCGAGCACATCGGTTCGCGTGGTGGGCTTGATATCGAAGGACTGGGCGAGGTCAGTGCTGCTGCGTTGACTCAGCCCGTGGAGCCGTCGATTCCGCCGTTGACAAATGAGGCAGGGCTGTTTGATCTGACGCTCGAAAAGCTTTTTGACGTTGTTGTCGAGGTGAAGGATTCCGAGACGGGACTTCCCAAACTTGATGACAGCGGGCTGCCCAAACGTCAGACACCGTTCCGGTCGAAGCGAACAGCAAAGACGGACGCAACACTGTGGTCTGATGGGGCCGGCGTGACTTTTGATGGTGATTTCGTGCCCAGCGCCGACGCGGTGAAGCTGATTGCGGAACTCGAGAAGGCCAAAACCAAGGAACTGTGGCGTTTCCTCGTGTCGTTGAATATCCGCCACGTCGGTCCGGTCGCGGCTCGAGCTCTCGCTCAGCATTTCGGTTCCTTGGCGGCAATGGAATCGGCAACTGTCGACGAGCTCGCCGCTGTCGACGGTGTGGGCGCGATTATTGCGACCAGTTTTGTCGAGTGGTTGGCCGTCGACTGGCATCGTCACATTGTGGAACGATGGCGTGCCGCCGGTGTGACGTTCGAGATTCCTGGCCATCAGGGACCGGGCGCCGAAATTGTTGCTGCCGATGGGCCGCTGTCCGGCATGACCGTCGTAGTTTCGGGCAAAATCGAGGGATTCACCCGGGATGAGGCCGAGGACGCTGTTCGGCGTCTGGGCGGAAAGTCGGTGTCAAGCGTGTCGGCCAACACGTCGATGTTGGTGGCAGGACCCGGCGCAGGGTCGAAGCTGGCAAAGGCCGAGAAGCTCAACGTCCGAGTTATGGAGCCGGCCGAATTCGCCGAGCTCGTATCCGCAAACGCGTAGGGGTCTAGTTCGTCATGAACTCGAGGGTGACATCGGGGCCCGTCAGCTGCAGCGTCGCACCGTCGCGCGAAATCGTGGTGACTGCGCCCAAATCCTGCAGGTATCGGGCCTCGATCTCCATGGCATTCGCAGGATCCATGCACGCCATCTCGGTCGACGCAATCCAACTAATGGTGAAATTGCTTCCCCACCCCGATACGGGCGCACTGTAGGAATTACACACAGTGCCCTGAATTCCACCATTGTCAAATGTCAAGGTGATCGGCAGGTCGGCTGTCGCAGGCGTATATACGCCTGCGTTGTCCGCCATCCGTGTCAGAACCCACTTTTCGGCGTCCGAGTAGGGAACACAGCCGGCGAGGGTCA
This sequence comes from uncultured Microbacteriaceae bacterium, assembly GCA_937896185.1. GTDB lineage: Bacteria > Actinomycetota > Actinomycetes > Actinomycetales > Microbacteriaceae > MWH-TA3. Next base: position 1,665 of record CALBMG010000189.1, read on the forward strand.
CCGTTGCGGCAAAGATTGCAAGTAGGGAATAGAGTCGTGCGCTCATACCGTCATTGTGCACCCGAGCGAGCCTCCATGCCGTCATTCGAACGCTGTCGGCAAACTAGAATTGAGGCAACGACAGTACGGAGAAGTATGCCCGAGATCACGGAGGAGACGGTGTCGCATCTTGCGAACCTCGCCCGAATCGCTTTGACCCCCGCGGAAATTACGAAGATGACGGGTGAACTCTCGGCAATCGTGCACGCTGTTGAATCGGTCAACCAGGTTGCCACCCCCGACGTACCCGCCACATCGCACCCCATTCCCATGGAAAATGTGTGGCGTGATGACATCATCGCAGATCAGTTGACCGCTGAGGAGGCCCTGACGGGTGCGCCCGACCACGATGGTTCGCGTTTCCGTGTCACCGCAATTTTGGGGGAGGAGCACTAATGCCCGAGCTGATTCACCTGTCGGCCGCCGAACTGTCCGCCGCACTGGTTGCGGGCGAAGTGTCGAGTGTCGACGTAACTCGCGCCCATCTCGCACAGATCGAGGCGGTTGACGGCGATTTGGGTGCCTTCCTGCACATCAACGATTCTGCCCTGACTGTTGCAGAGGAAGTCGATGCAGCCCGCGCCGCGGGAGAAAAATTGCACGCTCTTGCCGGTGTACCCGTGGCCGTTAAGGACGTGCTGTGCACCCTCGACATGCCGTCGACGGCGGGTTCCAAGATGCTCGAAGGGTGGATTCCGCCCTACGATGCGACCCCTGTTCGCAAGCTTCGTGACGCACGCATGGTGTTGTTGGGCAAGACCAACATGGACGAATTCGCGATGGGTTCATCGACAGAACATTCAGCGTTCGGTGTAACTCGTAACCCGTGGGATCGCGACCGCATCCCCGGTGGTTCCGGTGGTGGTTCGGCCGCAGCGGTGGGTGCATACGAAGCACCCATCGCACTGGGAAGTGACACGGGTGGCTCGATTCGACAGCCCGCATCCGTCACCGGTACCGTCGGCGTCAAGCCCACTTACGGTGGTGTGAGCCGTTACGGAGCTATCGCGTTGGCCTCGTCGCTCGATCAGATTGGTCCCGTTTCTCGTACGGTCCTGGACTCGGCTCTGCTGCATGACGTCATCGGCGGGTATGACCACCATGATTCGACGAGCATCAACACCCAGTGGGATTCGTTCGAGGCCGCAGCACGTCGCGGCGCTGCATCGGGTTCGCTCGCCGGAGTTCGTGTGGGTGTGATTCGTGAACTCGACAGCGAAGGGTTCCAGCCTGGAGTTCGTGAACGTTTCCACGCCACGCTGGAAACGCTGGCTGCAAACGGCGCAGAAATTGTCGACGTCAGCACTCCGAATTTCGAATATGCGGTTTCGGCGTATTACCTGATTCTTCCCGCAGAGGCCTCCAGCAACCTCGCAAAGTTCGATTCGGTCCGATTCGGTTTGCGTGTCAACCCTACGGGCAATGCGACGGTCGAGGACGTCATGAGTGCAACCCGTGAAGCCGGTTTTGGCGACGAGGTAAAGCGCCGAATCATCTTGGGAACTTATGCCCTTTCGGCCGGATACTACGACGCGTACTACGGTTCGGCACAGAAAGTCCGCACCCTCATTCAGCGCGATTTCGCCGCAGCATTCCAGCAGGCGGATGTCTTGGTGAGCCCCACCGCGCCCACGACCGCCTGGATGTTGGGAGACAAACTCGATGATCCGCTCGCGATGTGGTTATCGGACATCACGACGATTCCCGCGAACCTTGCCGGTATCCCCGGAATGAGCCTGCCCATGGGTGTGGCCCGCGAGGATTCACTGCCCACAGGTTTGCAAATCATGGCACCTGCACACGCCGATGCCCGTCTCTATGAAATCGGCGCCACCATCGAGGCGCTGCTGGATGCAGAGCGCGGGGCGTCGTTCCACACTCTGAACCCCATGTTCTCGGCAGGAGGGAACCGCTAATGGCGAAGGACGCACTGCTGGATTTCGATCGGG
>CALBMG010000190.1 GCA_937896185.1 uncultured Microbacteriaceae bacterium
GAGGAGCTGCAGGCAACCACCTTGGCTGTGATTGGCATGGGCAAGGCGGGCGCCCGGGAACTGAATTACATTTCCGATGTCGACGTCATTTTTGTGGCCGGAAGCACGGGGGATTCGATTGAACAGCACCGGGCGCTTCAGATTGCGACCCATCTGGCCCAGTCGTTAACCCGAATCCTCAATGATGCCGGTGTCGAACCTCCGTTGTGGGAAATCGACGCCAATCTGCGACCGGAGGGCAAGAAGGGCGCACTGGTGCGCAGTGTGGAATCTCACCGGGCATATTACGAACGCTGGGCACAGAACTGGGAATTTCAGGCATTGCTCAAGGCTCGTCCCATGGCGGGCGATTCGGTACTCGCTGCAGAGTACATGGCCGCGGTGATGCCATTCGTGTGGTCCGGTTCGTCGCGATCGGGGTTCGTTGAGTCCGTCCAGCAGATGCGTGAACGCGTGACGGCTCATATTCCTGCGGACGAGGTGGACATCCAAATCAAGTTGGGTCCCGGCGGTTTGCGGGATGTGGAGTTCACTGTTCAGTTGCTGCAGATGGTGCACGGTAAAGACGACGAGTCCGTGCGGGTTCGGGACACGTTGACGGCGTTGAGCAGGCTCGCCGAAGAAGGATACGTCGGACGTGACGAGGCGGCAGTTTTTGCGGCCTCATATCGTCGGCTTCGGGTGTTAGAGCACCGCGTGCAGCTCAGCGCGCTGCGTCGAACCCACCTGATGCCGCGTGATCCCGAATCGCTGCGGGTCCTCGCGCGGGCGTCACGACACGGCGAATCGGGTGACGCTCTGCTAGCCGATTGGAACGCCATCAAATCGACCGTTCGTTCATTACACGAACGACTGTTTTACCGACCGCTGTTGGCCACTGTGGCCTCGTTGGGTGATGACAGCCTGGCGTTGACCAACGAGCAAGCCGAGGCGCGCCTCGCGGCCAGTGGGTTCCGAGATCCCGCGGGGGCCCTGCGGCACATCGCTGCGTTAACGGGAGGAGTGCAACGCCGTGCGCACATTCAGCGCAACATGTTGCCCGTGCTGTTGCACTGGATGACCGAGGGGACTGACCCGGATTCGGGGTTGGCATCGTTCCGTGCGATTAGTGATTCGCTGGGCGAGACTCCCTGGTATCTTCGCATGCTGCGAGACAGTGCGGGCGCCGCGCAGCGATTGTCTCGGGTGGTCACGATGTCACGATTTGTGTCACAGTTGCTGGAGCGCGTTCCCGAGTCGGTTGCGTGGTTGGACGATGACGCACAGCTTGCGCCTCGTGCACTGGCCGAGTTGGATGACGAGATTTCGGCAATTGTGGCGCGGCACGACGATGTTGCAATCGCAGCGAAGGCCATCCGGGGAGTTCGCCGCCGTGAACTTTTGCGCATAGCTCTGGCTTCTGTGTTGGACCTTATTGAGATTGAGGCTCTCGGTGTCGCGTTGACTGATATTTCGACAGCCACGGTGAGGGGAGCGGTTGATCTGGCGCGTCGTGATGTGTCGGGAATCGAGTTCGCGGTGATTGGTATGGGTCGCTTTGGCGGCTCGGAATTGGGCTTCTCATCCGATCTGGATGTCATGTGGGTGTTCCGAGACGCCGGATTGGGTGATGAGGCCCACCGGGCCGCTGAA
>CALBMG010000191.1 GCA_937896185.1 uncultured Microbacteriaceae bacterium
TGACCACCGGGACGTTATCATGCCACGCGATCGGTTTCAAACAGCTCTGGCAGTGCGACGCCGGAAATACGATGGATTCCTCTTTGGGAAGCCTGAAAATGCAAACGTTGAGAAAACTGCCCACCATGGCGCCGATGCGACCATGTGTTGCAGCGCCATCCGCGATCAGGGAATCAACAATTCGCTGGACGAGGTTCGACGGCAACGCGAACCCGACACCGATGTTGCCGCCCGAGCCGTCGGAACTGCCGAGGCTGGCAATAGCCACGTTGATGCCGATGAGTCGACCGTCGGAATCCAGCAGGGCACCACCCGAGTTGCCCGGGTTGATACTTGCATCGGTTTGGATGACCGGCAACGACAGGTCCTGAGCCACGGTAACCGGCTCGGATCCGGGGACATCAAAGTTGAACCCTTCATCTCCGTTGGCCGAAATCGAGATGGAACGGTTAAGCGCCGACACGATTCCCTCGGTGACCGTGCCGGCCAGGCCCAATGGGGCCCCGATGGCGATGGCGTGGTCACCCACGTTGAGTGCGTCAGAGTCCGCGAATTCGATGGGCGAGAGACCGGCCTCGTCAATTTTCAACACGGCCAAGTCCAGGATGGGGTCCGTGCCCACCACCGCGGCCTCGTAGAGGCGTCCGTCCGCCAACGTGACCCGGATGGTCGCGCTGTCGTCGCCCGCTCCGATTGACGCAACGTGGTTATTGGTGACGATGTATCCGTCTTCGGACACGATCACACCACTGCCCGAGCCGCCGGTGGATTCCGCGGAAACTTCGATGGTCACGACAGAATTCATTGCGGTAGCGGCGACACCAGTCGTGTTCGAGACCGAACCCGTGTCATTGACGGTGACGGTTGAAGGAACGGAAGAGACCGTGTTGCCGCCCAACAGAACTGCCGACATCGCACCTCCGGCAATACCCCCCACAACGGCACAGACCACAGCCACAGTGGCGGCTGCGGTAAACGACACCGACTTAGGGGCAGGACCTGTGGGTTCTGCGGCAAGGGTCTCGGCGTCCTCCGTGTGTACAGTTTCGGTTTCTTCGACGGAATCCATGGGTGTCTCGTCGTGGGGTTCAGCGGTCGTGTTCTGCTCGTTTGCCATGCCACTACTGTGCGACACAACCCTAAGAAAAACCTAAACGGAGGGTCTGAGTTCCCTGGGAGTCAGAGCGGCTCGTCGACGAGTACGGTGGATCCTCGGACCACACGAATTTTCTGCGAAGGCGCCGTCCGACCAACAAACCCGGAGAGCGTGCGCCACTCACCTGAACCAGCCCAACGCCACTCGGCGCGATGGTCAACAATCAACCGGATTGTGTAATTTCCGGCCTGCCGGAAGGGCCGGGACGTCGCCGTGACCGCCCACGGTTTCACCCCAAGTTGCGCCCACGTTCGCCCCGCCACGGATTCCCATGCGCCGGCGCCATCGCCGTAATCCCAGCGGTACCGCACTGGGGTAAACCTGACCTGCACCGCGGATCCCCACAATTGCCCCTCGACGATGTGTGGCGCCGAGAGCGCAACACAGTTGACGTGCAACCCCACGAACGACCAGCCAGCTGGTTCGATCGTTATCGCGGGCTGACGGGGAATGAAACTGGCGATATCGCTGACCGA
>CALBMG010000192.1 GCA_937896185.1 uncultured Microbacteriaceae bacterium
CCCCAGCAACGATTGCCCAGGCGCCCCACCAAAAACTACAGTATTTGTAGCAATGCCCCCATGTTTGACGCTCGCAACACGCTGATTTTCCTTGAAATGACCTTGATGAGGGGTTTGGGCATGCCCTGGCAGGTCCTTGGGCGATCGTTGCGGCTGGGCGGCCTGGCGCTGGCAATGGCCTTCGCGGGTTGCGCCTCATTCGACGCGCAGGGGCACCGCGGTGCCCGGGGGCTTGAGCCGGAAAACACCCTGCCTGCCTTTGAACGCGCCTTGGCCATCGGCGTCACCACGCTCGAGTTGATGCCGGTGCAGGCATTCGTCAGCGAGCAGTTCCTCGCCGAGCGCGGCCTCGCGAACTACTGGGGTTACAACTCACTTGCCTGGTTTGCGCCCGAGCCCAGCTACGCAGTTGAAGATGCGGTCACCGAGTTCAAGACGATGGTGCGCGCGCTGCACGAGGCCGGGCTCGAGGTCATCCTCGACGTCGTGTACAACCACACCTCGGAAGGCGGATTCGAAATCGAACCTGTCAGTTTCCGAGGGATCGACAACACCACGTATTACCGTCACAGCGACGAGGGCGAATACATCGACGCCACGGGCTGCGGCAACACCGTCGACACCTCACAGCCCGTCGTCCAGGACCTGATCCTCGAATCGTTGCGCTATTGGATTACCGAATGTGGCATCGACGGATTCCGATTCGACCTAATGGCCACCCTGGGCCGCGATGCCCACCACGAATTCGACCCCACACACCCCCTGCTGCAGGCGATGCTGACGGACCCCGTGATTTCGGCGAGCAAACTGATCGCCGAACCCTGGGACACCGGAATTGGTGGCTGGCAGGTAGGCAAGTTCCCCACCGGTTACCTCGAATGGAACGATCACTTCCGCGACCGGGTGCGCTCGTTCTGGCTGCGCGACATTGCCGAAACCCGCACATGGACTGTGGCTCCCCAAGGCGTGGCCGACCTGTCGGCGGCCCTGTCGGGCAGCACGGCGATTTTTGGCGAGAAGCGCACCCCGCTGGCGTCGGTGAATTTCATCACCGCACACGATGGGTTCACCCTCGCCGACCTGGTGTCCTACAACGAGAAACACAACGAGGCAAACCTCGAAGATAACCGCGACGGGACCACCAACAACCTGTCGTTCAATTTCGGAATCGAAGGCCCCACCGACGACGACGCAATTACCCTGCACCGCCGTCGCGCCATGCGCAGCCTGCTGGGCACACTGTTTGTTTCGGCGGGCGTACCGATGCTGACGGCCGGCGACGAGCTGGGCCGCACCCAAGACGGCAACAACAACACCTACTGCCACGACAACGAACGCAACTGGGTGAACTGGAATTTGGCCGAATGGCAACTCTCGCACCTGGAATCAACCCGCCGCTTGATCCAGATCCGCCGGGAAAACCCGGCACTGCGCAACGTCACGGCGGCTCGCCCGACCATTCGCCGTAACCTCGAAAACATCATCGAAGAGGCAGGGATCGAACACCACGCCAGCCAGATGGACTGGTTCGATGCTCGCGGACTTCCGCTGAGCCTCGACGATTGGGAATCCTCGCTGACACGCACACTGCAATACTTCGTCAGCACCCCCGAAGCCGATGGCCCCCGCAACAGGATTCTGGTACTAGTTCACGGCATGGAAGCCAGCCACGAGGTCGTCTTGCCCCGACGGCCCGACGTCTCCAGCTACACACTGTTGTGGGATTCCTCGCACGCCCACCTGCGAGAACAGCGAGTGCTGGGCGCTGGCACCACGCACGTTGTGGGGCCCACGTCACTCTCGATTTATCGCATCGACTGACGTTTACCGTCAACCCTTTCACCTGCGCCCGGATACGCGGTAGATTTTGGCTGTGACCACACGCGCAACCACCACCGCAATCGGACGCATCCCGATCCGAAACCTCCAGCCCACACAGCCCGAAGGCCCCTGGCCCTCCAAGGCGTACGTCGGTGAGGTTGTGCCGTTCTCGGCCACGATTTTCCGTGAAGGCCACGACCT
>CALBMG010000193.1 GCA_937896185.1 uncultured Microbacteriaceae bacterium
TTCGAGGTTCGCCCCTTCGAGGTTCGCCCCGTAGAGGTTCGCCCCTTTGAGGTACGCCCCTTCGAGGTACGCCCCGTAGAGGTTCGCCCCGTAGAGGTTCGCCCCTTCGAGGTACGCCCCTTCGAGGTTCGCCCCTTCGAGGTACGCCCCGTAGAGGTTCGCCCCGTAGAGGTTCGCACGCGCTTTGCATGCAGTTTCAACCGCTTCGCGAATGCTGGCCGCCTCGCACTCGAACAGCACCGACTCGTCGTAGCGCGATTTGATTTGTTGCAGCGTCATCGGCGCGTACCTTCCTCGCAGAAAATGGACGTTGCTTTCATTCACATGTCAGAGAGACCAGAGCCGCCAACTTGCTGGGGTTCGAAACCGGGTGGCCATCGGGACGTTGGAAACCGATGGCCTGCACCAGCAAGCGGGCGGCTGCGGTCTCACACTGATTCAATCTTCCGCAACGCGGCCCAGGGGATTCGGCGACGACGTCCGATCTGCGTGAAGGGGATGACGCCCTTCTTCATCAGCTCATAGACCGTCGAACGGCACATCTTCAGGAAGGCGGCAGCTTCGTCAGGAGTTGCCACGCCTTCAGCCGGATATTGAGGCGACAGGGGCTTTGGTTGCTTGGCTCGTTTTGGTTGCTTGGTCTTCACCACAGCGTTGTTCCTTTGCGTCCGTCGATGTCCAGTGGCGTCGTTGAGCAAAGAATATCCGCGAAACCGGTGTGCGTCAATGTACGCCGATGGATTTTCTGATGATGGGCGTTGTGCGCGGAGCATGAGCGCGGCTCCCCTCTTGAGAACTGTCAGTTGTTGCGGAATTACAAAATTCCGTATTTCCGTAATTTGGCCTGAAATGCTTGAGCGGTCAGGCTCCTACGAGATGTCGCCCAGATAGGGCAGATGCAATCTCCCGCGCGGCGAGTTCCAGAACTGCACACTGCCGCGGCGGGGTTCGCTTCGCCGGTCAACCGTGGCCCGGTTGCGGCGTCGGCCGTCGTTCATTTTTCCGGCGATTTCACACCGAAATCAGCTTGCCGGTGCGGTGTTCGGGACCAACGTTGCGACCCCGCTGGCGAGCGGAAAGCGGTTTCCGCTCACGTCAATGCGGACGCAACGGAAAATCCCGGTTCCGTCCTTGATGCTCGATGCGTCGAACGCAGTCCGCAGCACCTGGATATAGAACTCCTGGTTCGGACCTGTGGCCGTCACCACAACCCCGGCCCCGGCGACGGCGGTGACTCCCTGAATCAACAATTCCATGCGGATGGTCCCGACACTCAGGTCAGGCCAGTCGCCGTCGGCATTCCGGAACGTGAACGCGTTGCCTGTGGCGTGCAAATGATCCACGCCGCGGTAAATCTTCGCGGGGTCCGTGTCGGGGTCCCACTGAGCGAGATCGATGTCGGCCGCTTTGAGCTGGTCCAGTGCCGACACGGAGAAGCTCGACGTTTTTACCCCCGAGACGTCGAGATCGGCAACAATGTTATCGGCGATCGTTTCGGCGTTCCCGCCCCAAGCCCCACTGTCCCCGCGTTCGCGAAGTGCCTCAAGACTGTCGGTTGCCGGGTCGAATGTTCCACCGATGTCGCTGGGTGCGGTGGCATCTTTCTTTGCCGTGGACTTTGCCCAGCCGAGGATGGTGTTTATTCCTGTGCCGGACCAAGCCCCGAGACGGTTCAGAGCGGTGGTGATGTAGCTGACCGCGTTCGTCGCCGATCCCGCCGCCTCATTCACCGCAGCCCCAAGCGAGTTCGCCGCGGGGCTCGCATTGGACACGTCGCGGATTTGTGCCGCCGTGGGGATCGCATCCCCGTCGCGGTCGTCGGCTCGTACCACTTGCGACACATCGATAGTGGACCGATCGCTAACCGTCGTGACCGTTCCTGACGACGTGATGTCAGCCCAAAGCGTCGCCGGGAAGTACGCCGCCCCGCTGTAGAGCTTGACCTTATGCACGCCGGTGACGCTCACGGTCGCGGTATACAGCCCTTTGCGGTTGGTGGCCTCAGTGAGCGCAACCGACGAAGCCGCAGCGGTATCGCTGCCATCCGGGAACAGGTCGCAGGTGAGCGTCAACCCGGTGAGGCCAAGGTCTACTTCGATAGTTGCTGACATCACACTCTCCGGGCTAACACAACTGCCTGTAACCGCGACTGCTATTTCTTATCGACGATCTGGATTGCACCCGTAGGTTTCCCGTCTTCCATAACGGGAACGATTTCGTAATGAGCGGGAACCTTGTGAAAGAACTTTTCCGTGGCCAGTTCGGGGATTTGTTCTTCGAGAAACGCCACCGTAGCGGCATGCGCTTGGCAGAGTTCCAGACCATCAGCCCCGAGCTTCTCGGCAATCATCGCCGGAGTTACACCCGAGACGTTGGGACGCCACAACGCCAAGAAGCCCTGATTGATGCCGTGGGCGAACTGCATCAGGGTATTCTTGGTGTGCTGCTTGATTTGCTTCGCCGCTTCGGTCGCAATTTCGG
>CALBMG010000194.1 GCA_937896185.1 uncultured Microbacteriaceae bacterium
TGACTGGAGTTCAGACGTGTGCTCTTCCGATCTCGCTCACCTCGCAGGCCTTATCCCCGTCTTCAAGGAAACGGTGGAATACCTGTTCCGCAAGAAACTTGTAAAGGTCGTATTTGCGACAGACACTTTGGCGCTCGGAATCAACATGCCCGCACGAAGCGTTGTGATTGACAAGCTCGAAAAATTCAACGGCGAAACTCGTGTACCCATCACACCGGGGGAGTACACACAGTTGACTGGCCGTGCTGGTCGTCGCGGTATTGATACCGAAGGTCACGCCGTCATTGTGTGGCGCTCAGGCATGAACCCTCACGCATTGGGAGCCCTGGCTTCACGCCGCAGTTATCCGCTCTATTCCTCTTTTAAACCCACGTACAACATGGCTGTCAATCTGATTGAACGCTATGGCCGACAGGTTGCCCGAGAAATTTTGGAGGAGTCGCTCGCGCAATTCCAAGCAGACCGAGCGGTAGTCACGCTCGCACGTGACGTAAAGAAAAACCTATCCGCGCTGAAAGATTATGCGACGGCAATGGAATGTCACCTCGGCGATTTCACGGATTATTCCTCTATTCGCCGAGAACTTTCAGATCTTGAGCGCAAGGACAATCAAGCGGGTCCGGGTCCCGTTTCCGTTCGACAGAAACGTCTCGCTCAGATTGAAAAACTTCGCACGAGTCTTCGCAAACACAGCTGCCATTCTTGTCCCGACCGTGAACAGCATGCTCGATGGGCGGAACGCTATTGGAAGCTCCGCAAGCAGGTCGACTCGGCCTCGCGTGAAATCGAGGGAAAAACTGGCGCTATTGCAGTGCGTTTCGATCGTGTCTGTAACGTTCTCACCGAGCTGGGTTACCTCGAGGTGCAGAATGGCGAAACCTTCGTCTCGACGGCCGGCGCTAGCCTGCGCAGAATCTATGGCGAACGCGACCTGCTTGTCGCCGAGTGCATGAGACGCGGATTGTGGGATGAACTCGATGCCCAGACCCTTGTTGCCACGATTTCCTGTGTTGTGTATGAAGCTCGTCGTGAAGACGACAACTGGCAGATGGGCCGACTTCCGAAGGGCAAGTTCCCCGAGTTACTACTCGAAATGGAAAAAGTTTGGGATTCTGTGACCGTGCTAGAAGAATCCGCACGTTTGCCCGAAACCCCTGCGCTGGCCACGGGATTGGCACTCGGTATGCAGCGGTGGTCTAAAGGTCAACGCCTTGATTCCGTTTTGAGGGAATGCAATCTTGCGGGTGGAGATTTTGTGCGGTGGGCGAAACAAGTCATCGACGGTCTTGACCAAATTTCCAAGGTCAGCTCGGGTGATCTCGGAGACACCGCTCGGCACGCAATCACTTTGATCCGACGCGGCATCGTCGCGGACTCGGCAACCCTCTAACAGCATGCTATTTCCGCGTCAGTTACTTCATGCCCTGCCACAGGGCGTGTTTGGCGCGTGGTTGATGGCACTCTCGTTTCCCACCCCGGGAATTTGGTTCTTCATGTTTGTGGGCTTGGGCTTGCTGCTGCCCGCGTTTCGCTTCCTTAATTTGGTGGAATCTTTCCTTCTCGGATCGGTGACTGGATTTATTTATTACGGAGTACTTGCACAGTGGACAACCGTCTACTTGGGATTACTCCCGTGGTTAGGACTTGTGTCCGTTCAGGCTGTGTTGTTCGCGCTTGGTTCGGTAATTTTCACATTGGCCTGGCGATTCGGTGACTCGTTTCACCGTTCAACGGATATTCCGACAATGGCGCCTCACAAACCTGTATTCGTTGTAGTTACGGCCGTAGCAGTTGCCTCGGCATGGACTTTGCGGGAATCAGTTGCTGCGACATGGCCATTCGGCGGTTTCGCGTGGGGGCGAGTCATCCATTCTCAGGCCGAGACCGTTTTCGGCCACCTTGTCACAATCTTTGGGTCCTCTGTTGCGGGAACAGTTCTCGTTGCCGCGACTCTATGGATTGTGCTCGTTTGGTCTAGTCGCTTCGAAACCGCAGTGAGTGTCCTATACAGCGCGATTGCTATCGGCATATTCACAGCGTTTATTCCCGCTGCAATTGCATTCAGTAGCCCGACGGGTGACACTATCCGTGTGATGGCAGTCCAGGGGAACAGCAACTCGGCACTCTTTGCAGATATCGCACCTGGTGACAGCATTCGTGCGCACTACCAAGCCATGTCTGATTACTGGAATGAATCAGTAGACGTCGTTCTCTGGCCGGAAAATGCAGCGGATATTAATCCGCTCACCAATCCCAGCGCGGGGGCGGTCGCGGATCAAATCTCGGACGAATTTGACGCACCGTTCGTGTTTGGGACTATTACGTGGGTGGGGGACGAAAGTTTCAATTCCGTGGTGAAATGGGAATTTGGAGCCGGCGCAACGGATCAATACGACAAAATTCATCCCGTTCCATTTGCCGAGTACCTTCCCGAACGTGATTTCTTTTACCCCCTTGCACCCGACATGTTCGACATGGTGCCCCGTGATTATTCATTTGGAACGAGGGACACCATCTTCGAGATTGCCGACACCCGTGTCGGTATCAACATTTGCTATGACATCGTCGATGACGAGATCTTCCGCGACATGATTTCCGACGGCGCAGAAGTAATCTTCTCTCCGACCAACAATGCTGATTTCGGGCGCAGCCATCAAAGCATCCAGCAGCTGGGCATCGCGCGAATCCGTGCAATGGAAACCGGAAGGGCTGTCGTCAACGATTCCACAGTGGGTGTCAGCGCAATTATTGCTGCTGACGGTTCAGATATCGTCCGTCTGGAACCTTTCGCACCCGGGGTTATGGTTGCGGATGTTCCGGTGTCATCAGTTGTTACACCCGCAATGGCTTTCGGCCGT
>CALBMG010000195.1 GCA_937896185.1 uncultured Microbacteriaceae bacterium
AGCCAGAACAGTGGGGCGGCCAGCAGTAACGCGAGGCGAACCTTGGCGTGACGGTACAGAAAGACGGAGCCCCGCCGAGCTACGGAATCGCGGGGTTGCGAAACCGTAGCCCGGTCGGGCAGGGACGGCTGAATAGTTGTCGTCACTGTGCTGCTCCTACTTTCTGGGGGCTAACTAGCCCTTGATTTCCTGCCATGCAGCGGTCCATGCTGCATAGTCGGTGCAGACGGCGTCGGTGCGACCGTCAACACATTCGGCAATCGGGGTTGTCCAGTACCAGATCTTTTCTGCGTACGCAGCGTCACCGGCGTGGAATGCTTCGCAGTCCTCGCGGTAGTTGCAAGCTTCCTGGCTGGAGGGTGCTTCACCGAAGTAGCCCGTGGCCATTGCGTTGGTCTCGGGGTCAGCGATGTGGTCGAGCCACATGTAGGCACAGTTGGGGCTTGCGGCCTCGGATGCAACCATCCAGGTGTCAGACCAACCGGTGGCGCCTTCCTCGGGGAGGACGGCTTCGACGGGTGCGCCTTCGCCCTGGAGGACGTTGGTGATGACCTGCCACGAAGTACCGATGACCGAGTCACCCGAGGTGAAGGCCTGAGCCTGCAGCAGGTAGTCCGACCAGTATTCGCCCACCATGCCGCGCTGGACCTTCAGCAGGTCGACGGCTGCAGCGAGCTGGGTTTCGTCGAGTGCGTAGGGGTTGGTGATTCCCAGTTCGGGCTTGGTCGACATCAGGTACAGCGCCGCGTCAGCGATGTAGATGGGGGAGTCGTACGAGGTGATCTTGCCGGCGTAGGGCGAGTCAGCTTCGAAGACAGCAGCCCACGAGGTGGGTGCGGGATCAACGATATCGGTGCGGTACTGCAGCAGGTTTGCGCCGTAGCCGTGGGGCACGCCGTAGGACTGGCCGTCGACCGAGTTCCATTCCTTGTTCTTCAGGAAGTCAAAGATGCCGGCGTAGTTGGCAATCAGGTCGGTGTTGACGGGTGCAACGTCGCCCGATGCGATGAGGCGCAGGGTTGCGTCGCCACTGGCGGCTACAACGTCGTATTCGCCAGTCTTCATCAGGTTGACGGCTTCGTCCGAGGTGCCGTAGGTCTTGACGGTCACTTCACAGCCGGTTGCTTCTTCGAACGGGGTTACCCAGTCGTATTCGGGGTAGGTGCTGCCGTCTTCGACGTAGCCGGGCCACGCGAGGATCGACACGGCGCCTTCGCCTTCGCCGAGTTCGGTGAGCATTGCTGCACCGTTTCCACCGGTTCCCGAGGTGCCACAGCCCGCGAGGACGACGATCGATGCGACCGCCAGTCCGGCGAGCCCTGCGCGGCGTGTGATTGCTGAACGCATTGCTTTCTCCTTCTGTTTGTTGGTGTTGCGTTAGTGAAGCTCAACCAGGCTTGCGGCCTGGAAGTGTGCGGTGACGGCGTCGCCGCGGCGGTGTTGCACGCCGGCTTCGTCGTCGTTGGGTTCGAGCACCGAGATGCGCTTGCCCGATTCGAGGTCCACCACGATGCGGGTGGATGCTCCGAGGAAGATGGTTTCTGCGACGACACCGTTCAGTGCGACGCCGCCGCGTGGTGCTTTTCCGGGTGCTGCGAGCAGGATTTTTTCGGGACGAATCGAGCAGGCCCCGGTGCGACCCAGGAGTGCTGATGCTTGTTCGGCGGTGAAGACGTTCGAGGTGCCCACAAAGTTGGCGACAAATTCACTGCTGGGGTTGCGGTACACGTCTTCGGCGGTTCCCAGCTGCACAATCTTGCCGTCGTTGAATACGGCGATGCGATCGCTCAGGGTGAGGGCTTCTTCTTGGTCGTGGGTGACGAAGATGAAGGTGATTCCCAGTTTGCGCTGGATTTCTTTGAGTTCGACCTGCATTTGTTCGCGAAGTTTGAGGTCGAGTGCGCCGAGGGGTTCGTCGAGCAACAGTACTTTGGGCTGCACCACGATGGCGCGGGCGAGGGCCACGCGTTGGCGTTGGCCGCCCGAGAGTTGGCTGGGTTTGCGGTCGCCGTATCCGCCGAGGCGGACCATGTCGAGGGCGTCTGCTGCTTGTTTGGCTCGATCGGCTGCCGAGACTCCGCGGACGCGCAATCCGTAGGCGACGTTCTCGAGAACACTCATGTGGGGGAATAGCGCGTAGTCCTGGAACACGGTGTTGACGTCGCGGTCGAAGGGGGCTGCTGCGGTGACGTCTTTGCCGAACAGTTCGACGGTGCCGCCTGTGGGCTGTTCGAAGCCGGCGATCATGCGCAGAACGGTGGTTTTGCCGGAACCCGAGGGGCCGAGCATGGAGAAGAATTCGCCTTCGCCTACCTCGAGATCGACTCCGTCGACGGCCGTGACCGAACCGAAGCTCTTGGTCAGTCCGGTCAGTCGGATCGCGGGGGTTGCACTCATGGGGGTCCTTTCGCACCGTTGCGTCTGATTTAATCCTATGGAACTATATTTCTAATTCCAGTCCAGCGTGTTACGGTCAAATAACAAATTCGAAGGGAGCTCGGCATGCCCAACACCATCCGCACGGCCAGTTCCCTGCGCACCGCCGTGTTCGCCCCGCTCGAATCCAGCGGAAAAGCCGAACAGGTCGAGCGCCGCATCGCCGACGCAATCTCACTCGGACTGCTCAAACACGGAGAAAAACTCCCGAGCGAATCCGAAATGGGCCGACTGCTGGGCGTAGCCCCCGTCACCTGCCGCGAGGCTCTAGAGAAACTTCGAAGCCGCGGGCTGGTCGAAACCCGCCGCGGTCGCGAAGGCGGAAGCTATGTGACCTACACCGGCACATCACGATCCGCAGAACTACACTCACGACTGACCACCCTGTCACGCGTCGACCTTCGCGACATCGGCACTGTATATGGAGCCATCGCAGGGACAGCAGCCGAAATGGCCGCCACCCGGGTCAGCGACGACGACGTGTACCAATTCAACCGAGCATTCGAGACCGCTGACTTTGGCACCGAATCCGGGGCCCGACGCGCCTTGATGACCTTCCGGCTCGATGTCGCCGCCGCAAGCCACTCGCCCCGACTCGTCAACGAGGAAGTCGTCGCCCAAGCCGAATTTGGGCCTCTGCTGTGGTTGGGGCTCGAACACGACATCGAACGAACCCACACCCAGAAAGTGATACGAGACACCATTCGCGCGCTGTCAGAAGCCGACGGAGCACGAGCACGCGCACTGACACTCGACCACATTGCCCACATGGTGGCGTTACTGATCGACGAAAAAATAAACCCACACGAAGGAACACGATGAAGACGCCGGAATCCGTTATCGCACCCATCGCCGAAGTGGGGGCACGCATCAGCGAATGGCGCGCACAAATTGAGCAACGATTCGGGTCCTCGGCACAACCAACCGTTGCCGAAGTCGACGAACTCATCGAAGGGCTCGTCGTGCCCGCCCTATCAGGCCATTCCATCGAAATCGGGGGCGGCTTTGTGTGCGCACCCGGCCTCCTGACTGACCGGGAATACAGGTTGGCCTGGTGGTTGGGCCGCGATAACACCTTCGGGCTGAATGGGTCAGAACCCCGAGTGCGCATGCTGGAATCGATTGAAGACCCCGCCGCCGAAAATTTCCGCGACTACACCACTCTGGAATGGTGGCGGATGCCCATTCAGTCCGGCCGCCACCATGTAACCGGGCCCTACGTGGACTACATGTGCACCGACGATTACACGGTCACCATCACCGAGCCGGTCACCGCAGCGGGGCAGGTCATCGGGGTGGTGGGTGCAGATATATATGTACGAGACCTCGAAGACACACTGCTCGCCGAACTTTCGGCGTATTCCCCCGGATCGACCCTCGTCAACAGTGCGGGCCGCATCGTCGTGTCCGCAGATTCTCGGCACGCGACCGGCACGCTGATCCAGATCACGGGGCTCAAGGAAGCACTGAGAGAAATGGCCGACGGCGAGTCGCGAATTCTTCCCGGCGGGCAGCGAGTGGAACAAATATCGGGATGGAATTTCGCCCTGATTTCCGACGGCGGCGCCTCGTAAATTCGACGTGCCGAGTTGCAACGTCAGGTCCGATGTGTATAGTCGTCACTCGTTGGCTGGTGTTGGGCAATAACGAAACGCCCACGCAATTGCGTGTACAGTCAGCGCTAGGTGTCCAACAAGGAGAACTGTGGTCGGGAAAAACAAACTGGTAATCGTCGAGTCGCCGGCAAAGGCAAAGACGATTGCCAAATATTTGGGCGACGGCTACCACGTGCTTGCATCGGTCGGTCATGTGCGTGACCTCGTACAGCCCAAGGAAGTTCCCGCTGACCTGAAGCCCACACACGGCACGTTTGGCGTCGACATCAACAACGGATTCGCACCTCTTTATATTGATACGCCTCGCGCAAAATCGACGATTGCCGATCTGAAGAAAGCGCTGAAGGAATCGGACGAGCTGTTGCTCGCAACCGATGAGGACCGCGAAGGAGAATCCATCGCATGGCACCTCCTCGAAATTTTGAAGCCCAAAGTGCCCGTCAAGCGCATGGGGTTCCACGAAATCACCAAGGACGCTATCGCGGCAGCCGCAGCCAACCCACGCGACATCGATATGCCCATGGTGGATGCCCAAGAAACCCGGCGCATCCTGGACCGCCTGTTCGGATATCAGCTCTCACCCGTGTTGTGGAGCAAGGTGGGACGCGGACTCAGTGCCGGTCGTGTGCAGTCCCCGGCACTGCGATTGATCGTCGATCGGGAACGCGAACGCCGCGCATTCGTGTCGGCCTCATACTGGGATGTCGCCGCCACTGCGGTCACCGCTGCATCTGAAAGTTTTGGCGCCAAAGTCACGGCACTCGATGGTGTCCGCACCGCGACCGGTCGCGACTTCGACGACAACGGTGTGGTCCGTTCCTCGGTGACGGTGCTGTCCGAAGAATCCGCACGAGCCCTCGCCGCAGCGCTCGCCGAATCGCCGTTGACCGTGGTATCCATCGAATCCAAGCCCTACACACGACGCCCCGCAGCGCCGTTCACCACGTCGACGATGCAGCAGGAGGCCGGCCGCAAGCTGCGCCTCGGCGCACGCGAAACCATGCGCGTCGCCCAAAGCCTGTACCAAAACGGTCACATTACTTATATGCGAACCGACTCCATTTCGCTGTCGGCGCAGGCGATTTCGGCTGCACGGGCTCAGGCGGTGCAGTTGTACGGTGACTCATCTGTCCCCGCCAGCCCACGTCAGTACGCCTCGAAGGTCAAGAACGCACAAGAAGCACACGAGGCTATCCGTCCCGCGGGTGACACGTTCAAGACCCCCGAACAGATGCGGTCCGTGCTGAATTCTGACGAACTGAAGCTGTACGACCTCATCTGGAAGCGCACCGTCGCCTCGCAGATGGTTGACGCCGTCGGTGAAACCGTATCCGTATCGTTGACCGCGAACCCCGCCGGATTTGGCGCGACCACGCTGTCGGCTGCGGGCACCACGATCACGAACCGCGGTTTCCTTGCCGCATACGAGGAAGGCAACGACGACGCCGCCTCGGACACCGACGACGATGTCAAGATCCCCTCGTTGACCGTGGGCCAAACCCTCAGCGCCCGGGACGTCGAAGCCAAGGGGCACGACACGGCGCCGCCCGCCCGATACACCGAGGCGAGCCTCGTCAAGGCTCTCGAAGAGCGCGGAATCGGCCGCCCGTCGACCTATGCGAGCATCATTGGCGTGCTGTTCGAACGCGGATACGTGACCCGTCGAGGCACGGCATTGGTTCCCGGTTGGACCGCGTTCGCCGTGACCACGCTGCTGGAAAACTACTACTCTGACTTCGTCGAATACGACTTCACCGCCGAACTGGAAAACGACCTCGACCGCATTTCTCGCGGCGAACTGGACCGCAAACAGTACCTGCAGAACTGGTACTTCGGTGAGGGTGACCACAAGGGGCTGGCCAATGCCTGCCCCGACTGGAAGGCCGACATTGACGCTCGTGCGATGAACACCTTTGACCTGGGCGAGGGCATCGTGGTGCGCAGCGGCAAGTTTGGCCCGTACCTCGAAATCCCCACCGAGGACGGCGAGAAGCGCAACGTGTCCGTCCCCGACGGGCTGGCCCCCGACGAACTGACGCTGGCCAAGGCCATCGAACTGCGTGACGCACCCGCCCCCGGGTCGCGTGCAATCGGCATCAGCAACGACGGCGCCAACATGATCGTGGCCCGTGTCGGACGCTACGGCCCCTATATCCAGGAAGTCCCTGTCGACCCCGAAGTCATCACAGGCGATGAACCTGTCTACACGCTTCCGGAATACGTGCCGTCGACTCGTGGCCGCGCCAAGGGCTCAGAGCCGAAGCCGCGCACCGCATCGCTGTTCAAGAGCATGGACCCGTCGACTGTCGACCTCGAGACCACTATCCGCCTGTTCTCGTTGCCGCGCGTTGTCGGCGATGACCCCGAATCGGGCAAGCCGATCACCGCACAGAATGGCCCCTACGGTCCTTACCTGAAGCGGGGCACCGAATCGCGTTCGCTGGAAACCGAAGAACAAATCTTCGACATCACCCTGGACGATGCCCTGGTGCTGTACTCGCAGCCCAAGTTCGGTTCGCGTTCGGCATCCTCGATCAAAGAGTTTGATGCCGACCCCACCAGCGGCAAGCCGATCAAGTTGAAGAGCGGAAAATTCGGCCCGTATGTGACCGACGGCGAAACCAACGCAACTATTCCCGCGGGCGAGGTGCCCGAAGAAGTGTCGTTTGATCGTGCTGTCGAGTTGTTGGCTGATCGTCGAGCCAAGGGCCCAGCACCCAAGCGCACGACCACCCGCAAGGTCAGCACACGGAAGGCCAAATAGTGTCCGGAATCTTCATCACCCTCGAGGGTGGCGACGGTTCGGGCAAGAGCACCCAGTCGCGACTCTTGGCCGAGTGGTGCGAACAGCAGGGCCGCGAGGTCGTGTTTTCGCGTGAACCGGGCGGAACCCCGTTGGGCGAACAGTTACGCGAAATTGTGTTGCACAGCACGGGCTACATGACCCCGCGCACCGAGGCGCTGTTGTACGCGGCTGACCGTGCGCAAAACATTGCGACTGTTGTTCGGCCGGCATTGGAGCGCGGTGCTGTCGTCATCCAGGACCGCTACATCGATTCATCTGTGGCCTATCAAGGCGCGGGCCGCGTGTTGGGTGCAACCGAAATTCGCGACCTCTCGATGTGGGCGACAGAATCACTGGTGCCGGATCTCACCGTCGTTTTGGACCTTGACCCTGCCGCGGGCCGCACCCGGCTTGACGCTTCGCGAACCCGCTTTGATCGCCTTGAGGCTGAAAAACTCGAATTCCATCAACTGGTGCGCGGCGCATACTTGGAAATGGCGGCGGCCGATCCCGAGCGATTCCTCGTGTTGGATGCCACCGTGGGTCCCGACGAACTGAACGCCGCAATCGTTGCGCGCATCGAATCACTGATGGGTCGCTGACGGTGACGCGCAGCGGACTGTGGGATGAGCTGGTCGGCCAGGACGATGCTGTCACCCTGATGTTCGAGGCCGCCACTGATACCGATTCGGTTGCTCAGGGGTGGTTGATTACCGGCCCTGCTGGTTCGGGCCGTTCGCTGGTGGCTCGGGCTTTTGCCGCCCAGTTGTTGGGCGACGGCGGCGATCAGGACGCAGTTGATCGTCAGGTAATTCATCAAACTCACCCCGACTATTCGTCGCTCGCCACCGACCGTGTGGTCATCACCATCGACGAGGTCCGCCAGCTGGTGGAATCGTCATACCGTTCACCCACGGTGGCGCCGTGGCGTGTAATCGTCATCGAGGATGCCGACCGCATGGCAGAGCGCACCTCGAATGTGCTGTTGAAGGCGTTAGAGGAACCACCGCCCCGCACGATCTGGATTCTGTGCGCGCCCTCCGAGGCCGACGTGCTTCCCACCATCCGTTCACGCGTTCGCAGTGTGCGACTGCGTGTCCCGACGGTGGACTCCATCGCACAGATGCTGGTGGAACGCGACCGGGTCGACCCCGTGGTCGCCGAACAGTCCGCCCGTCACGCGCAATGCCATATCGGCATGGCCCGTCGACTGGCGCGCAGCCCCGAGGCGCGTGAACGCCGCAACACCAGTCTGCGATTGGTGCTCGATATCAACTCGGTGTCCCAGGCGGTCAACGCGGCCGCATCAATCCTCGCCATCGCGACCGACGACGCCAAGGCGTACAACGAATCGCGTGACGAGGCCGAACGTGCCGAGATGCTGCGGCTGATGGGACTGGAGCCCGGTGCGCCCGTGCCGCCCGCATTGCGTTCACAGCTGAAAACGTTGGACGATAACCAGAAACGACGTGCGACCCGAGCGCTACGCGACGGGGTGGATCGGGTGTTCACCGATTTGGAATCCCTGTACCGCGACATCCTCGTGGTCGGTTTGGGTGGCGATGTGTCGTTGACGAACGCCGAACTGGAACCCCAGATCGCCGAATGGGCGGCGCAGCACCCGCGGGAACTGGCTATCACCGCACTCGCCGCAATTGACACCGCCCGTTCGCGAATCGAACGCAACGTCACGCCGTTACTGTCGCTCGAAGCGTTCCTCATCGAAGCGAGCGGCCGGGTTCCCGCGCTGTAGCCCAGAAGGGGCGCTCCGGCCTCGTGCTAATATTGTGCGGTTGCCTGAAAAGGCTTCGCCGCCTTAGCTCAGTCGGTAGAGCGTCTCACTCGTAATGAGAAGGTCGCGGGTTCGATTCCCGCAGGCGGCCCCACTTATTCTGCGGGTGTGAACCGCATCGACACCGAATTCATGCAGTAGCGCATGCCGGTCGGGGTGCCGTAGATTTTCTCGGTCCTCTCTGTTGGTGCGTTTAGCGCCAACCCTTCTTTATGAGAAATAATTCTGCTACGCTCATCCTGACAAGCGCTCAGTAACAGGTCGTGTTGTGAAAACTCACTTGGGATGGGTTTGAAATGCGTGGCCGGTTCATGTGAAAAAGCTCTTTCACGGAGGATCGTACTCAGAAAGGTCGGGGTTGTTATGGAAACTTTTGTAACGATTGATTTTGAAACAGCGAACGAAAAGCGTGATTCACCCTGCGAGATAGGACTGGTGAGGTTCGTTGACGGCGAGCCCGTCGAGTCTTTTCAGACATTCTTGTTCCAGGAGAGGTTTACGCCTTTCAACATCATGCTGCATGGGATTACTCCAGAAGCGGTTTCAGCTTCACCAACCCTTGACGAATGCGTTCCTCAAATATTGGATTTCATCGGGCAAAGCCCCTTGGTTGCGCACAACGCAGCATTCGACATCCGAATACTCCAGGCGGCACTGAATCGAACTGGCGCATCGTTTGTTGGGGAATTTTATTGCACCCTGATTCTCGCTCGTCACACACTTGGATATCCAGAAAATGGATTGGCATATGTGGCAGAACAACTCGACATTGAGCATGAAGGAG
>CALBMG010000196.1 GCA_937896185.1 uncultured Microbacteriaceae bacterium
TGTTCCAACACGACCGCCGAATCCAGTTCCAGCTCGGTGTCGACGTTCCAACTACGAACACCTCGAACCCGACCCGAGCGAACGTGGAAAATGTGCAACGATGCGGCAAGTTCGCTGGTGGCAAATCCCATCACATCAATATCGAGGTCCTCTGCCAGCACGACGGCGGAGCGTTCCATGATGGAACGCAGCGCGTTCCGTTGATCCCGAAGCTTTGCGGCCCTCTCAAAATCCATCGCATCGGAGGCCTCCCGCATTTGGCGGTCCAAATCCGTAACAGCAGAGGCATCTTGCCGCGTCATAAACTCGGCGAACCCTTCGGCAATTGTCCTGTGTTCAGCTGCACTGACCCGATCAACACACGGTGCCGCACATTTGCCAATGTCCCCCAACAGACAGGGCCTGCCCTGAGATCGAGCGCGCTTAAATACGCCCTTCTCGCAGGAACGAACGGGGTACACGGTCAACAGCATGTCCATCGTTTCGCGTACAGCCCAGGCTTTCGTGAATGGACCCCAGTACTGCGAGTACGGGTTGTCTCGCGATCGCGCCAGAGATGCACGAGGATATTCCTCGCCCATTGACAACGCCAAATAGGGGTAACCCTTGTCGTCTCGGAACTGAATGTTAAAGGGCGGTTTGAATTCCTTGATCCACGTGAATTCGAGGTGCAACGCCTCTAATTCAGAACCGACCACGTTCCAATCCACGCGTCGAGCTGTGGCCACCATCCGCTGGGTGCGCTGCAACATTGATGACGAGGAGTGAAAGTACGTCGAGAGACGATTGCGAAGGTTTTTGGCCTTACCCACATAGAGGATTCGCCCGTCACCATCAAAAAATCGGTACACACCGGGATCGGTGGGAATATTTCGAGGCTTGGGATGCCACTCCGTGGACACGAGAATCAGAGCATTTCTGCCAGGAAACGGCCTGTGTGTGATTCGGGAATCGACGCGACGTGTTCGGGCGTGCCCTCGGCAACGACCAAACCGCCACCACTGCCCCCCTCGGGACCCATATCGATGAGATAGTCGGCGGAGCGCACCACATCGAGGTTGTGTTCGATGGTGATCACAGAATTTCCCTTATCTACGAGAGTGTGAAGCACTTCCAGCAGTTTGCGAACGTCGTCGAAGTGCAATCCCGTCGTCGGTTCATCAAGAACGTATACAGTGCGACCTGTTGAACGCTTTTGAAGCTCCGTCGCAAGCTTGACGCGTTGTGCTTCGCCACCCGACAGGGTTGTTGCCGACTGACCGAGACGGACATACCCGAGCCCCACGTCGCACAGCGTTTTCATAAAACGGTGAATGGACGTGATGGGTTCGAAGAATCGTTCGGCCTCTTCAATAGGCATGTTCAGCACATCAGCGATCGACTTACCCTTGTAACGTGCCGTCAGAGTTTCCCGGTTGTACCGCTGACCATGGCATTCTTCACACTCGACATAAACGTCGGGCAGGAAGTTCATCTCAATTTTGATTGTTCCGTCGCCAGCACAGTGTTCGCAGCGTCCACCCTTGACGTTGAAGGAGAATCGACCCGGGCCGTATCCTCGTTCCTTTGCCTCGGGTGTTTCCGCAAAGAGCGTGCGAATTTTGTCAAAAACACCGGTGTATGTCGCAGGGTTCGACCGTGGCGTGCGACCGATCGGGGCCTGGTCGATGTGAACGACCTTGTCGAGCTGGTCAACACCCTCAACGCTCTTGTGTCGACCCGGAACGTTTTTTGCACGGTTGAGTCGATTGGCCAGCACCCGATAGAGGATGTCGTTGACCAACGATGACTTGCCCGAACCGGAAACACCGGTGACGGCAACGAAAACGCCAAGAGGGAATGTGACATCGATTGCGCGAAGGTTGTTCGACTCGGCTCCACGCACCGTGAGTACTCTGTCAGGGTCGATCGGTCGACGTTCGGTGCGGTCGCTCACCTTGACTCTGCCCGACAGGAAGTCTGCGGTGCGCGAACGCTTTTCCTTCAGGAGGTTGGCCACGGAACCCGAATGGACTACCTCGCCACCGTGCTCGCCTGCGCCCGGGCCGATGTCGACAATCCAATCGGCAGCGTTAATGGTGTCTTCGTCGTGTTCAACGACCACAACAGTGTTTCCCAGACCACGGAGGCGCTCCAGAGTATCGATCAACCTGCGGTTATCCCGCTGGTGCAGACCAATCGAGGGTTCATCCAGAACATAGAGAACACCGGTCAGTCCCGCACCAATCTGGGTTGCCAGACGGATACGTTGCGCCTCGCCCCCCGACAGGGTTCCGGCCGCACGCGACATGGTCAGATAACCCAATCCAACATGTAATAGGAAGTCGAGTCGTGCCGTGATCTCGCGCAGAACTGCTGCGGCCACGAGAGCATCACGGTCAGACAGTGTCAGGGATGTCATAAAGGCGTGGGAGTCCTCGAGACTCATGTCACAGATTTCGGAAATGGACCGATTGTTGATCGTCACCCCGAGAACCGCGGGCGACAAGCGGCGGCCGCTACACGCATCACACGAGACTGTGCGGTGATAGGCGGCGTAACGCTCCTTCGCGAGGTCACTATCAGTTTCCAACATTTTGCGTTCCACGTAGGGAATTACACCCTCGAATCCGCGCGACATCGAGACCTGACGGCCATAACGATTTCGCCATTTCACCACAATGTCAAAGTCATTTCCGTACAGAACGGCGTTCTGAATCTCGGTCTCGAGTTGATTCCACGGGGTATCGAGACTGAACCCAAGGTCCAGTGAGAGTCCGTGCACGAGTCGTTCGAAGTAGGGGTAAATGTTTTCCTTACCGCCGGGCTTCCATGGCAGTACAACACCCTGACGGATGGACAGATTCTCGTCACCGAGTACAAGGTCGGGGTCTGCCATCGATTGAGTTCCAATGCCGTGGCACTCGGCGCAGGCACCAAACGGTGCGTTGAACGAGAACGTGCGAGGCTCAATTTCTGTTAACGAGAGTTCGTGCTGGTTGGGGCACGAAAGTTTTTCACTGAAAATTCGACGAATTCCGGTGTCCACAAAATCAACAACCACAGTGCCGCCGCCCAGACGCAGTGACGTTTCGACCGAATCAACCAAACGAGAGACATCACCACCGGCGACGAGACGGTCCACAACGACGGAAATATCGTGTTTCACAGTCTTCTTCAAAGCGGGAGGGTCCGCCAAAGACACGAGCTCGTTGTCGACAAGAGCCCGCGCATAACCCTGCGACGACAGGTCTTTCAGCAGGTCGACGAATTCGCCCTTTCGCCCCGAGACCACGGGAGCAAGAAGTTGGAAACGTGTTCCCTCGTCGAGCTCGACGAGCTGATCGGAAATCTGCTGAGCGGACTGTTTCGTAATTGGTTCACCACAGTCAGGACAGTGCGGGACTCCGATTCGCGCCCACAAGAGTCGCATATAGTCATAGATTTCGGTGATCGTGCCCACTGTCGAACGCGGGTTACGATTCGTCGACTTTTGATCAATCGATACCGCAGGGGAAAGCCCATCAATGAAATCCACGTCGGGCCGATCTACTTGACCCAGGAACTGACGCGCATAGGACGACAGCGACTCGATGTAGCGGCGTTGTCCCTCGGCGAACAACGTGTCAAAAGCCAAAGAGGATTTTCCCGATCCACTGAGGCCCGTAAATACCACCAAAGAATCCCGAGGGATGTCCAAATCAACGTTCTTGAGGTTATGGACTCGAGCACCACGGATGCTGATGGCGTTGCCACTTACAGGACTGATAGACACAAAATCAGTCTACGGTTTACCCAATGACTTCGATTGCGCAAGCGTCCGCTTGAGTTCCTGGACTTCATCGCGCAGTCGCGCTGCCAGCTCGAACTTCAGTTCTTGGGCTGCCAGCATCATCTGATCGGTCAGCTTCGCGATGACTACTTCAATGTCATCATCGGCAGCCACTCCCCCGGTCATTGCCTCGGTGTCGTAGGCCTCACGTGCCAGAGTTTCGGTGATATCCGCAATTCGTTTGCGCAGAGGTTGCGGGTCTATACCGTGCAGCTCGTTGTATTCAATCTGACGAGCGCGACGACGATCCGTTTCGTCAATAGCCAGGCGCATTGAATCCGTCACCTTATCGGCGTACATGTGGACTTCGCCCGAAACGTTTCGTGCTGCACGGCCAATGGTCTGAATCAACGACGTCTGGCTGCGCAAGAAACCTTCCTAGATCGGAAGAGCGTCGTGTAGGGAAAGAGTGTCTTCGCCTGTGTAGATCT
>CALBMG010000197.1 GCA_937896185.1 uncultured Microbacteriaceae bacterium
TGTCGATGTCACCCTGGGGTCTTGTGTTTTCACCGAAGGTCAGTAATCCATAGCGTTGGAGTAAACCATGGCACTTGCATTTTCCACCACCCTGAGAACCGCCCGCGCACAAGCCATCATCACTGCGGCTGGCGCTTCGGCCAAGATGAAGTTCTACGACGGGACTCGGCCTGCGAGCGGTGCGTCGATCACCAGCCAGACCCTTCTGGGTACACTGGTTGGCGCATCGACCATCGGTACGGCAACCAGCGGCACGCTTGACTTTGATGAGTCCGGTTTTACTCAAAGCAACGGTTCGCATGTGAGTGGAACGCCCACTTGGGTGCGCATCACGACCTCCGCTGATGTGTTCGTCGCCGACCTGTCAATTGGCTCGGATATGACCTTCACCGGGACGATCTCGACGGGGGTCAACATCACACTCAACGCATCGACGATTACCGAAGCCAACGCCTAAACCATGGCAACTCCGACCACCGATTACTACGGTTGCGCTTCTGGCGGTGTGATTTCCGCTGGCAGAACACAACTGAGGCCGGAAACGGCCATTGGCGGGGACAGCATCTCGACAATCCTTTATGGCTTGTCGAGTACGGATTGGGCGTCCTCGCTGTCGGGTGGTCGAGCGAAGATTGTCGCTCAATCCGGCCGTGGGGGCACTGGAGTTTCCGATTGGGTTGGTGGGGTGGATAACAACTACCTCGCCTCCCCGCCAGGCTTGTCTGGACTGCCACAGCTTGGTCGAATCTTCTTCCGCTTGGGAACCAACGACTGTTGGGCGGATCGTTCCTATGCCTCGTTGCAGACCAGTTACGAAACGCTTTACGGCAAACTCGCCGGATATGCCGATCACGTTTACCTCTTGTCCATCCCACCGATGGGGGGCGTGACCTATGCCGCCTTCAATTATCGGACGATAGAGTACAACGCGGCGATTGCGGCTTACTGCGCATTGCATCCGTCAAACTTCACCTTTGTAGATGACACGTACATGATGCGCAACGTGGATGGTACTCAGAAACCCGAGTATTTCCACACGGATCGTCTGCACTTCGGTGGTGGCGGAATGTATTACGCGGGCTTGGAGTTCTCATCCATCCTTGCCGCAGACCTTGCCAGTCTCCCTCGCCCTGTTGAGCGTGTTGTATCAGACACCTATCCGGCCGGAAATCAGTGGCACTCCAATCCGTTGAACGTCGGAACGTCCGGAACCTTTGCCGGTGGCAGTGGTGGCAGTGGGCAGCTTGCTGACGGCTGGCTTGTGTCGACGGATTTCAGCGGCACAACGGTTTCCTGTAGCAAGGTTGCGGCTGATGGCGGTGACAGCAACACGACTCCGTGGCAGCGTTTCTCGTTCACGTCGGTGCATCTCAACGGAAGCATTCAAGCAGAAACCACACCTGTTGGTCGCACGCTGACTTCGTCCGACCCGTCTGAATTGACCGCAGTGGTTGAATACAGGCTGAACGCACTGGACCTGACCAAGCTGCAGTACATCGAATTTTTGATGGAAACGAACACCGGCGACTTGCTTGTACCAAGAATGCGCCTGGACATGGGTGTGGCCACAAACGTGTCGCACACTGGAGTTCTGCACCACAAAGTTCATCGCACAGGAAGCACGTCTCCAGCGTCTGCAAAAATCAAATTCTTTATCCTTGGTGCCGCTTCCGGTAGTAACATCGGCAGCATTGATATTCGCAATTTCACAGTAAGAGGTTAAGCATGGCTGATTTGCACGTAAAGAATACGGGTTCGACAACTGCACCGTTCGACACCTGGGCCAAGGCGGCTGGAAACCTCGGCACGGTTACTGGTGCGGCGGCAGGTGACCGTTATCTGCTTTCCAGTGCTCATGCGGGAAGCACGACGG
>CALBMG010000198.1 GCA_937896185.1 uncultured Microbacteriaceae bacterium
GGGAAGAGTTGAGCAAGCAGGGTGTGGGCGATGCCTACGAGTTCGCCAAGCAGGCCGTGGTGGAAACCCAAGGGTTGTACAACCGCGCGAATCGCCCGAACTGGGCGCGCAACCCGGTCGGCGCCCTCGCGATGACCTTCAAGCAGTTCTCGATCGCCTGGGTCGAGTTCTTCATCCGGCTGCCGCGCAAGCAGCAACTGATGGCGCTCGGGCTCCTGATCCTGATGGCCGGCATCGAAGGGCTGCCGTTCGCCGAGGATCTGGAAGACCTGATCGACACCATCGGCCAGCGGATGGGTTACGGCACCAACAGCAAGAAAGCGCTGCGCACGGCTGCCACCAACCTGCTGGGCGAGGCGGGCGCGCAATTCGCGCTGCACGGCATATCCGGCCTGGCCGGCCTGCCGATGGATGTTGCAGGGCGGCTGGGCATGGGCAACCTGATCCCGGGCACCAAACTGCTGAACCCGTCGACCAAGGAAAAAGCGCGCGAGCTTGCCGAGAGAGCACTCTCGGCGAGGAGTGCAGTGGACGCGAAACGTGCGGTGTCCACTGCATTCAGTAACACCCACTAAATAACCAAACACAGAAAAGGAGCGAGTCAATGACGACTACGTCATCGTCTAACGGCGGCCTTCGGGTTGGCGTCCAGAAGTTCGGTGCATTCCTCTCCGGAATGGTCATGCCGAACATCTCAGCATTCATCGCATGGGGTCTGATCACCGCATTCTTCATCCCCACCGGATGGACTCCCGGCCTTGGTGCCCCCGTCGAGGAAGGTGGAATGAACTTCCTCGCACTCGTCGGACCCATGATCGTGAACCTTCTGCCTCTGCTCATCGCAAACACCGGTGGACGTCTCGTCTACGGCGCTCGCGGTGGAGTTGTTGCATCGATCGCCACCATGGGTGTCATCGTCGGAACCAGCATCCCCCAGTTCATGGGTGCAATGATCGTCGGCCCCGCTGCCGCATGGATCATGAAGAAGGTTGACGCACTCTGGGCTGGCAAGATCAAGGCCGGTTTCGAGATGCTCGTCGACAACTTCTCGGCAGGTATCGTCGGTGGTCTGATGGCACTGGGCGCATTCCTCGGAATGTCCCCCATCGTAACCGCTGTCAGCGACGCACTCGGTAAGGCTGTTGAGACCCTCGTCTCGACCGGCTTGCTGCCCCTCGCCAGCATTGTGATTGAACCGGCGAAGATCCTGTTCTTGAACAACGCCATCAACCACGGTGTTCTGACTCCCCTCGGCGCAGCTGAGTCGTCGGAGACCGGCAAGTCGATCTTGTTCCTGCTCGAAGCAAACCCCGGCCCCGGCCTCGGTATCCTTCTCGCCTTCATGCTGTTCGGTGTTGGCCTGTCGAAGGCTTCGGCTCCCGGTGCGATCATCATCCACTTCCTGGGTGGTATCCACGAGGTTTACTTCCCCTACGTACTGATGAAGCCCGCCCTGCTGCTCGCCGTCATCGCTGGTGGCGCAACCGGTGTTGCAACCAACATGCTGCTCGGTGCAGGTCTGCGCGCTCCTGCGTCGCCCGGTTCGATCATTGCAGTTCTGATTCAGACCGCAAGCGACTCGTACATCGGCGTCATCCTGTCGGTCGTACTGTCGGCAACCGTGTCGTTCCTCATCGCCGGCGTTATCATTCGAGCAACCCGCTCGCGTGACCTCGCAAGCGACGAAAACGGCGACTTTGCTGGTGCTGTCCAGCAGAGCGCTGCAAACAAAGGAAAGTAAGTCATGACCGCTGAACTGATTACACACGTCATCTTTGCGTGCGACGCAGGTATGGGCTCTAGCGCGATGGGTGCAACCATTCTGCGCAACAAGCTCAAGGCTGCCGGCCTCACCGATGTGACGGTCGCAAACCAGGCAATTGCCAACCTGACCAGCGATGCCACGTTCGTTATCTCGCACTCACACTTGACCGCCCGGGCGCAGCACACCGCACCCGACGCAGTTCACGTGAGTGTCGATAACTTCATGGCCACACCCAAATATGACGAGGTCGTTGCGCTTCTCGTAGCGCAGCGCCAGTAAGTTCAGCACGAAACCGAGGATTCACCGTGAGCATTCCGTTCTCTGAATACATTCGCACCAGCGGCACAGCACAGACCCGTGATGAGGCAATCAATGAGGTTGCCGACATCCTGATCGAGTCTGGTGCCGTCTCACCGAAGTATCGGGACGCCATGTTCGCGCGTGAATCCTCGGTTTCTACATACATGGGCAACCTTCTTGCCATCCCCCATGGAACCAACGAAGCCAAGGACGAAATTTTCAGCTCTGCCCTGGCAATCGTGCGATACACCCAGCCCATCGACTGGGACGGTAACGAGGTTCGATTTGTGATCGGAATTGCCGGTCGTGATGATTCACACATGGACGCACTGGCGAGCATCGCCATGATTTTTAGCAACATGGACGCCGTGAACTCTCTGCTCGAGGCCAGCTCGGTCGAGCAGATCGAGGAAATTTTCGCGCTCGAACGAGCCGCATGAAAGCCGTTCACTTTGGAGCCGGCAATATTGGCCGCGGTTTCATCGGCGCTGTCCTGCAGGACGCAGGTTTTCACGTCACCTTCGTCGACGTTAATGACGAACTCATTTCTGCGCTGTCTTCAGCTGCCAGGTATTCCGTTATCGAAACCGGACCCAGCGCCCACACCACCCACTATTCGAATTACTCTGCGGTGAATTCGCGCAGCTACCCCGACGAGGTTGTGCGACGTATTGCCGAGGCCGACGTGGTGACCACCAGCGTTGGTCCCACGGTGCTGCAATTTCTGGCCCCACTGATTTCCCAGGGCATCGAGGCGCACAGCAGCTCGCGCCCTGTCGTTGTGATGGCCTGCGAGAACGCGATTGGCGCTACGGACAGTCTGAAATCGGCCATAACCGACATTGCGCCCATCGATGCAGGCCGAGCTGTCTTTGCAAACACCGCGGTCGACCGTATTGTTCCCGTTCAACCCGCAACCAGCCTCGATGTGGTGGTGGAGGAATTCTGCGAATGGGCGGTCGAGACCTCACACTTGGGCGAGCACACGCCCGCAATCCCTGGCGCACACTTTGTGCCCGCTTTGGCCCCCTTCATTGAACGCAAGCTGTTTACGGTTAACACCGCACACGCCACCGCCGCATACTGCGGGCAACGTGCCGGAGCCCGCACCATTACCGAGGCATTGGCGATGCCCGATGTTGCCGCAGCGGTCGACGGGGTGCTGGGCGAAACGTCGAGGGTGTTAATTGCTCGACACGGTTTTGATCCCGCCGAACACCAGGCTTATGTCGATGCAACGCTCGCACGTTTTCGTAACCCCGATTTGGACGACGATGTGGAACGTGTGGGCCGTCAGCCGTTGCGAAAAATTTCGCGTCATGAACGCCTTGTAGCACCTGCCGCACATCTCGCTGAAATGGGTGAAACACCGGTTCACCTGTTGACGGCGATTGGGGCAGCAATGCTGTTCGAGTCGGACACAGACGTCGAGGTTTCAACCATGGTCGAGGCGCTGGCACACCTGTCGCCCGAAGGTTTCTGCACCACACACTGCGGTATCGACTCTGGTCACCCGCTGTGGAATCAGCTGACAAACGTAATTCGGACGAGCGCACTCGCGCGGGCCTCCTATAGCTCCTGAACCGTTTGTGCAGGTGAGGCCTCCGTCGGGAATCGGGGGCCTCACATTTGCATGCCCCAAATCACAAACACATCAGCGAATTTTTGTGAATAATTCGAGCAATCGTGCACCATCCCGCACAGAAATCCTGGTGGTGGAATAGAGTCGTACTGAATAATCTCTCACCGCTGAGGAGCACCACTGATGGGCATTTTTTCGCCTGACGTCCCCACGCTTGATAACCGTGAATCTCTGGAATTTTTGGCCATCAATCAAGTGAAAAAGTGGCTGACAGAGTCGCAGGACATCCCCGCCTCCGCAGCGTCAGAACGCCTCGCTGGTTTGCTTCAGGACGAGAACGGTTTGGCCTTCGCCGTCGGTTTCGTCGACGGTGTTGTCCGACCCGAGGACGTCCGTGTGGCCGCGAAGAACCTCGCAAACCTCACCGGGATCATCCCCCAGTTCCTGCCTCCGGTACTGCGATACGCAATCATGCTCGGCGGAATCGCCGGCAGGATTGTCCCGTGGGTTGTGATTCCCATCGCCCGCCGGGTGCTGCGCAGCATGGTCAGCCATCTCGTCATCGATGCGACGGACGAGAAGCTCGGAGCAGCATTGAGCGCAATTCGCAGCGGCGGCGCCAAGCTGAACATCAACCTGCTGGGAGAATCGGTACTCGGTGAAAACGAAGCCCACAAGCGACTGAAGGGCACCGCAGACTTGTTGCGTCGTCCCGATGTTGACTATGTATCCATCAAGGTGTCAAGCGCCGTTGCACCGCATTCAGCGTGGGCGTTCGACGAAGCCGTGGAACACATTTCAGAACAGTTGGAGCCGCTCTATCGAATCGCCGCGGATCCCGCATCCCCCAAGTTCATTAACCTCGACATGGAGGAATATCACGACCTCGATCTGACAATCGCAGTGTTCACACGAATCCTCGATAAGCCCGAATTCCACAATCTCTATGCGGGAATTGTGTTGCAGGCGTACCTTCCTGATGCTCTGGGAGCAATGATTCGACTTCAGAAGTGGGCCGACCAACGCCGCGCACAGGGCGGAGCCGCAATCAAGGTGCGCCTGGTTAAGGGCGCAAACCTTCCCATGGAGCAGGTCGATGCCGAACTGGGTGGTGTTTCCGGTCATCATGGTGCTTGGGCTCAGGTGTTTGATCAGGGTCTTGCCGGCTGTGTTGCGGATGGCCATGGCAATCAG
>CALBMG010000199.1 GCA_937896185.1 uncultured Microbacteriaceae bacterium
CCGCAAATTCACTGTCAGCCCCATTCAGCATCACATCGGCGTAGGCCTCGATTACGGCCAGCGGGGACTGCGAAATCAACGCGGTTTCAGGGTCAAGTCGCGCTGTGCCTAATTCGGCGGACGGAACCTCGGGGACAACCACGGAAGGTTCGAGAGCCACCACATACGAGATGAGGTAGTTCTCGCGGGGTGAATTCTGTTCCAGAATCATGGCCACCGATGGCGAATCGGGGTTCTCGGCATCATCGACGATGGCAAAGACTGATCGCGGCCACGTGTCGGTCTGCTGCGGCAGAACCACACGGACGGGGCCTGCGGGGATCACAAACGGATCACCCAAGTTTTTGTTCGCCGCACGCAATCGGTAGGCGATGGCACGGAATTTCAGTGCGGGACCCGTCAATCGGGTGGCGGCAAGGCTCTCGTCACGATTCTCGTCGGCGATGGCCATGGTGGCCGCAGCATTCTGGATGATGCGCGCGAACTGCTTTTCCGTGACGGCGACATAGGGGGCTGGCTCGTCAGAGGCCGTGGTGGTGGGGGTCGGGGTCGGGTCGACACTCGAGCAACCGGTCAACGCGATGGGGACCAACGCACTGATCACCACAAACTTCCGCACGGCACGACGACCGCGACCCGGAATCGGGATCACGGAACGGGGGCGCCAACGGGGACCCTTGGGAGCCTTGGGCATGCGACCTTGACGGTATCGACGTCCACGCTTGTCGTTGAAGAACTGCCAACCAAAGAAACCGATTCCCACGGCGCCAATCGCGAAAGCGACGAGCATGATGATGTTCGAGACGGTCAGGTCGACAGGAAGTTTCCAGGTAATCGTCATTTCGCTGGGTGCAGGCAGCGCGCCATCCGTCGCAATCACCAGACTGTAGTCGTCGGGCAACACGACAGACTCTGTGAGAGTGGAAGCGGCCTGTGCGTCGTACTCCCAGATGTCTGCGCCGAACGGATTGGGAGCGAAATCTGTAGTGCCTTCGATGAATTCGGACGTGATCTCGTGTGTGGTTTCGTCCACGCTGACCTGTTCGTACGATGTCGTGGCGACCCACGCGCGCACGTCCGCGGTTCGGCCGTAGGCGAGCACGACAGTGTCGTCGGTTGCGGACACCAGATCGGATCCCAAATCGGCGGGGTTCGAGGGGACCATTCCGGTCGCACCACCCGCGATTGAGTATTCCTGCTTGCGTGACACGGTGTTCACAACCGAGGCGTCAATCACGATGATTGCGGCGGGGTCCGTGAACCTCACCGTGTGAGATTCCGAGTCTGCGGGGGCCAACAGCGTGCGACCCAGCACGCCAACAGCGAGAAGCACGACCGAGACGCCGAGCAAAACGAGGGACACGAAATACTTCACGACACCCTCCTCCTGGCCCTAGACAACCAGCCCCAAGGATACCCCACGAAACCGTGAGCCCCGAGAAAAGCATTTCCCGAGGCCACTGGCAGGCGGGTAGAATCAGGGGGCTTAACAATAAGAGGAGACGTCATGAGTGCTGAGGGACAATTCCCTGTCGTCATGCGCGGATACAACCGTGCGGAGGTGGACTCGGCGATTGCGGGTCTGCAGCGCGAACTGATGGACGCCAACACCGAGCGCAGCGCACAGTCACAGGAAATCAAACGACTGGGCAGCCTCCTCGAAGTTTTTGAAAACGATGCCTCCAGCAGCGACAAGCCCACGTATGCCGGCTTGGGCGCGAAACTCGAGATGGTGTTGCGCACCGCGGAGGAACAGTCAACCCAGCTGATTTCGGCCAGTGACATTGAAGCACAACGAATCCTGTCCGAGGCTCGGGCCGAGGCCGAACGGCTCGTATCCGCGGCCCACACCGAAGCCGACGCGCTGATCGCCAAGGCCACCGCACACGCCGAACTGATGAACGCCAACGCCGCCACCGACGCCGGGACTGTAATCGAGGCGGCACACACCGATGCCGAAACGATTCGTGAAACCGCCCTGCGTGAGGCCGTGCAGGTGCGCGGGAAGTCCGCCACCGAAGCCGCCGAAATGCGTGCGACCACACAGCGCGAAACCGCTGCATTGCGAGCCAGTGCGGAACGTGACATCACCGAGCTTCGACTGATTTTGGACAAGGAAACCACCGAGGCACGCACCGAGATTGCCCGACTTCGCGCCGAAGCAGAACGGGCAAAACTCGACCTCGAGGCCGAGACCAAGGCCCGCCGCGTGGCTGACGAAGAACTCATGCTCGAACTGCACCGCGACGCCGTGACCCAAAACGAGCATTACCTGACCGAGGTGAACCGCGAATACAGCGAGCTCACCACCAGCGTCGAAGCCATGAAGAAGGAACTCACTGCACTGCAGGTGTCAATCGAGAAGGCCGACGCACACGCCACATTCGAGCGCGAAAAGGCGGCAGCAGAAACCCTACGTGCAGCCGAAGAACGTGCCGCAGCGATCATCGCCGAGGCACAAAATTCCGCACGCGAACAGATCGAATCCGCCGATCGCCGCCTAGCCGAGCTGCGCAGCGAACGTGACAGTATCGCCGAATACGTGGCCAACCTGCGTGCCGCCGTCGACAACGTCGCACAGAAATCGTCGGTGTAACCGTGCTTCCCGTGGGCGCATTCCGTGTCGGCCTGTTGGGCGGCCTTGGCGTTCTGACCGCGTTGGCGATTGGCGGTGCTATCACCACCCTCGCTACGGTCATCACCTATGTCGGTTTCGCCCTGTTCTTGGCACTCGGACTCAATCCGATGGTCGTCAAACTGGAGTCACTGTCGGTGCCTCGCCCCGCAGCGGTCGGTGCTGTCATTCTGTCTGCGTTGGCCCTGTTCGCGGGCTTCGTGTTGGCTATCATCCCCGTGATCATCGAACAAACCACGACGATGTACAGCAATATTCTCACCATGCTGGGTTCGTTCAATTCTTTCGACGAGGTGCTCGCGTCGCTGCAGCGAATCATCCCGATCGAGTTCCTCGATGTGTCCGCCACGTTTGACTCGATCGTCGAATTCATCGGCAACCCCGCAAACCTTGCCGGTATCGGTGGAGGCGTATTCTCGGTGGGTGCAGGTTTCGCCAACGCAGTCTTTGGCGGAATCATGGTGTCGATGATGACCGTGTATTTCATCATCTCGTTGCCGTCGATCACCCGCCAAGTAACTCTGCTGGTGCCCGCCACCCGTCGCGAACGTTTCGACACCGTGGCACGTCAAATTGAGGCTGCCGTAGGCCAATATGTCGCCGGCCAGTTCACCCAGGGTCTCGTCAACGGTGTACTCAGCTTTGTGGTTCTCACCGTCATGGGCGCTCACTACCCCGCACTGTTTGCGTTTGTGGCGTTCATGTTCTCGCTGGTCCCGCTGGTGGGAACGCTCACCGGGTCGATTGCGATCGTGTTGACCCAGTTCATCGTTGCACCCGATAACACCGGAATTGTCATCGCGATGGGCGTGTACTACCTCGTGTACATGCAAATTGAGGCCTACCTCATCGGCCCGTACATCATGAAGCGCGCGGTCCGTGTGCCCGCCCTCGTCGTCATTGTGTCGGCTCTGGCCGGTGGCGCACTGCTCGGTGTGCTGGGCGCACTCGTCGCCATCCCTGTCGCAGCATCACTGCTGATTGTGTTGCGCCAGGTGGTCATCCCGATGCAGGACGAGCGCTAAACGCCGGACGGGTATTCCTGCGGCAACGGCAGCGCCGCAGGGTTGATGCGTTTCACAATTTCGGACAACACCCGATAGGTCTGCTTTTCTCCCACCCACAGGTGCTTGCCCTCGTCCACTGCGACAATCTCGAGGCGCGGAATCACGGCAAAGCGTTCGATGGCTTCCGCCGGCTTCAGATAATCGTCGTGCTCGGGAACCAGGGCAACGACGGGAACTTCGTTCGCGTTCCACAGCGCCAAAGTTTCCGCTGTGGTCCGGTGCAGCGGCGGTGACAGCAAAATAACCCCGGCAACATCATGGTGGATTGCGTGGTTCATGGCGACCTCGGTACCGAACGACCACCCAATAATCCACGGATTGGGCAAACCCTGTGAGCGAGTCCACGCCAGTGCCGCCTCGAAATCCATGCGCTCATCCACGCCGTGACCGAACGAACCACCCGAGGTGCCGCGCACCGACGTCACGCCACGGAAATTGAACCGCACCACCGCAATGTTGGCGAGCGCCGGAAGCCGAGCGGCCGCCTTGCGAATGATGTGCGAATCCATGAACCCACCCGCCGTAGGAAGCGGGTGCAGGAAAACAATCGTGCCCACCGGTGCTCCGCCTACCGGGATGCTGACCTCGCCGACCAGAGTGTGGCCGTCGGCAGTCACGAACTCGATGTCCCGGCGCATGGCCGGGAGTACAGTGCTGCTGCGAATCTCGATCATGTCAGGCAATCCTCCAACAATTCGTATGCCAGTGTCGTCGGTCACTGACTGCACGCTCGGCGCCAAACATTCCCTCTTCGTGCCACGCGACCACGTGGGGAATCCCCGGAACAATCATGACGGTACAGCCAGGGCAGGTGTATTCCTTCGTGGCGCGGTTCGCAGGAATTGTCTGCACGATCCACGATTCGCCGCGCTTAAATTCGGTGCGCCGAAGCCCCGAATTGATGCGGTCGAAATCCAGAGGCTCGCCCTC
>CALBMG010000200.1 GCA_937896185.1 uncultured Microbacteriaceae bacterium
GAGTTCAGACGTGTGCTCTTCCGATCTCTGCGGGTCAAGGTCGGTTTCGATCCAGGGCCCCAGGGGGCAGAACGTGTCGAAGCCCTTTGCTCGAGCCCATTGGCCGTCAGCGAACATGGCATCGCGAGCGGACACATCGTTTCCAATGGTGTAACCCCAGACATAGTCCTGCCAGTTGTCGGAGGTCAGTCGGTGAGCGACGCGGCTGATGACGACAGCGAGTTCGCCCTCGTGAACGATGCGTCCCTCGATCGGCGGAATCACGATGGGGTCACCGGGGCCAACGACAGCGGTGGACGGCTTGAGAAATACGAGCGGAGTGGTCGGGCCATCGTGGTGCATCTCGGCAACGTGCTCGGGGTAGTTCATGCCCACACAGACGACCTTTGAGGGTATGACAGGCGCCAAAAGCCGAGCCGACTCCAGGGGAACGCGTTCACCCGTGGTGTCGTATCCGTCGATCAGGGGGTGACCTGACAACACGACAATGTCGGTGTCGTCGATGATCCCGTAGCGGGGTCCAGCTCCGTCGGTAAAGCGCGTAATTTTCACTCGTCAACTCTAGCCATTCGTACGGAGGCAAACCATCAGGGCGCACAAAAAATGGCCCCCGCTGCACGAATGCGCCGTGCGGGGACCATTTTGTGAAGAATCCGGCTTAAGCCTGGTTCTGCTTCTTCAAGCGCGATGCCGCACGTGCACGCTCGTTGGCGTCCAGCGCGACCTTGCGAATACGTACCTTTTCGGGGGTTACCTCGACGCATTCGTCCTCACGGGCGAATTCGAGGCACTCCTCGAGCGACATGTCACGGGGAGGAGTCATGCGCTCGAGAACTTCCGACGTGGACGAACGGATGTTGTTGAGCTGCTTTTCCTTGGTCACGTTGACGTCCATGTCGTCAGCACGCGAGTTCTCGCCCACAACCATGCCCTCGTAGCATTCGTCACCGGGGTGAACGAAGAATGCCATACGCTCCTGCAGCGCCATCATGGCGAATGCGGTGGCGACACCACTGCGGTCCGACACGATCGAACCGTTCTGGCGGGTAACGATTGCACCAGCCCACGGGCCATAGCCGTGCGAGATGGCGTTTGCGATGCCGGTACCACGAGTCGTGGTGAGGAACTCGGTGCGGAAACCGATCAGTCCACGCGAGGGAACGATGAACTCCATGCGCACCCAGCCCGTGCCGTGGTTCTGCATGCCGTCCATGCGGCCCTTGCGGTTCGCGAGCAGCTGGGTGATTGCACCGAGGTATTCCTCGGGGACATCCACGGTGAGGTGTTCGAAAGGCTCGTGCTTCTTGCCGTCAATCGTCTTCGTCACAACCTGGGGCTTACCCACGGTGAGCTCGAAGCCTTCACGTCGCATGTTTTCCACGAGGATCGCCAGCGCGAGCTCGCCACGACCCTGGACTTCCCATGCGTCGGGGCGTCCGATGTCGACCAGCTTGACCGACACGTTACCGATGAGCTCGCGGTCCAGACGGTCCTTGACCATGCGGGCGGTGAGCTTGTGGCCCTTGACCTTGCCGACGAGGGGCGAGGTGTTGGTGCCAATGGTCATCGAGATTGCGGGGTCGTCGACGGTGATGACGGGCAGCGCGCGGGCGTCGTTGGGGTCGGCGATGGTTTCACCAATGGTGATGTTTTCGATACCCGCAACAGCGACGATGTCGCCGGCCTTGGCGGACTCGGCGGGGATACGCTCGAGCGCCTTGGTGATCAGCAGTTCGGTGATGCGCACGTTCTCGACGGTGCCGTCGTGTTGCATCCATGCAACGGTCTGGCCCTTCTTGATTTCGCCCTGGAAGATACGCAGCAGTGCGATACGACCCAGGAAGGGCGAGGCATCCAGGTTGGTGACGTGAGCCTGGAGGGGGTGCTCGTCGTCATAGGTGGGCGCGGGGATGCGGTCGAGGATCGCCTGGAACAGGGGCTCGAGGTCCTCGTTATCGGGAAGCTCACCATCGGCGGGCTTGTTCCACGACGCAGCACCGGCACGACCCGATGCGTACACGACAGGCAGGTCGAGGATCGAGTCGAGGTCGAGGTCGGGAACCTCGTCAGCGAGGTCCGATGCGAGACCCAGCAGCAGGTCCTGGGTTTCACCCACGACGGCGTCGATACGTGCGTCGGGACGGTCAGTCTTGTTGACGAGGAGGATAACGGGAAGCTTGGCTGCGAGCGCCTTACGCAGGACGAAACGGGTCTGAGGCAGCGGGCCTTCCGATGCGTCAACCAGCAGCACAACGCCATCAACCATGGACAGGCCGCGCTCGACCTCGCCACCGAAGTCGGCGTGGCCGGGGGTGTCGATCACGTTGATGGTGATGGGGGTGCCGTTTGCATGTGCACCCGAGTACGAGACGGCGGTGTTCTTCGCGAGAATCGTAATTCCCTTTTCGCGTTCGAGGTCGTTCGAGTCCATAACGCGGTCTTCGACAGTGCCGTGCGAAGCAAACGAACCGGTCTGACGCAACATAGCGTCGACCAGTGTGGTCTTTCCGTGGTCAACGTGTGCAACGATTGCGACGTTGCGCAGGTCGGTACGAGTGGCAATAGCCATAGTGAATCCTTTGATATGTCAGCGAGAGGCCAGTCACGCTGCTCCGTTATCCGGGAACAGATACCGCAGCAATGAGGCGTCGTGTCGTGGTTTGAACAGCAAAAAACGCACAGCGTAATCTGCATCTCGATTTTACCCTGAAAACATCGTTCACCGCGGTCATTCGGCGTTTTCCCGCCGCAATACGCAGGCTTTATGCTCGACCTATGTCACAGCGCACACCCTGGGCC
>CALBMG010000201.1 GCA_937896185.1 uncultured Microbacteriaceae bacterium
GTCGAAATCCAGATTCGCACCTATGACATGCACCGTCGTGCGGAATACGGTGTTGCCGCGCACTGGAAATACAAGGAGCGCCAGGCGTCCGGCGCCAGCGCAGACGATGCCCGAGCCGACGAAAACATGGCCTGGCTCGCGCATATTACCGACTGGGAAGCCGAGACCGAAGACCCGACGGAATTCCTTGACACCCTGCGTTTCGAAATCGGCGCGAAGGAAGTTTATGTATTTACACCGGGTGGAAAAGTTATCGGACTGCCCGCCGGTGCTACTCCCGTCGACTTTGCCTACGCCGTGCACACCGAGGTGGGTCACCGCGCCATGGGTGCGAAGGTCAACGGCCGTCTCGTACCGCTGGATTCACAGCTGAACAGTGGCGATTCCGTCGAGATTTTGACGTCGAAGAGTCAGGATGCTGCACCCAGCCAGGACTGGCTGAACTTTGTTCAAAGTCAACGCGCCAAATCCAAGATTCGTGCGTGGTTCCAGAAGGAACGTCGTGACGACGCGATCGAGCAGGGCAAGGAGCTCCTCGTCAAGGCAGTGCGCAAGCGTAACCTGCCGCTCAATCAACTGCTGTCCGCGGATAAACTCACACAAATTTCGCAGACTCTGCACCTCAATGACATCGACACTCTGTATGTGGCTCTGGGTGAGGGACGAATCTCGGCGCAGTCTGTGCTGGAAAAAATCATGGCGTTGGCACATGACCACGATGACGAAACTTTCATCGTGCCAACCAGTAAGCCCACCACGCTCAAGCTCAACGATTCGGGTGTGCTCGTCAAGGGCGCATCCGACATTCTCGTGAAACTCGCGAAATGCTGCACACCAGTTCCCGGAGACGGCATCATTGGCTTCGTCACGAGGGGGAGTGGCGTGTCGATTCACCGGTCCGATTGCCCCAACGTGGCCTCATTTGAATCCGAGAAGGAACGTTTCATCGAGGTCGAGTGGGCTCCCTCGAATAAGAGCGTTTTCCGAGTGCACATCCAAGTCGAGGCGTTGGACCGCGGGGGGCTGTTGTCCGATATCACTCGGGTTCTCTCGGAACACCACGTCAACATTCTCAGCGCTTCGGTCGCCACCGATGTGAACCGATTGGCCACGAGTCGATTCCTGTTTGAAATGAGCGACACCGTTCACTTGGATCGTCTGCTCAACGCGGTCCGGCGCATTGAAGCCGTCTATGACGTGTATCGCGTAAAGGCAGGATAGGCCACAATACGCAAATGGCCGACCCCGTCAGGGGCCGACCATTTAGTCTGCGGATATTTGACTATCCGAGCGCCTTGAGCCATTCGCGCTTGGCTGCGATTTCTGCCGTGAGCTTGTCAACGTTTGCGCTGGACTTGGCCTTGGTTGCGGCCTCCAGTTCGGCTTCAAGCGCGGCAATCGATGCCTCGACCTGAGCGGCAAAACCCTGGCTGCGTGCGATTTTTTCGGGGTTCGTCTTGTCGAGGTGTTCGGCTTCACGCGAACGCACCGACTTTTCGATGGCGTGGAACTTGGCGTTGATGTCACGCTCCACATCGCGGGCAACGCGGCCGATCTTGGACCATGAGTCGCCCAGCTTGCGCATGCCCTGGAGCGCCTTCTGAAGGTCCTTTTCGGTTTCAATCC
This sequence comes from uncultured Microbacteriaceae bacterium, assembly GCA_937896185.1. Lineage (GTDB taxonomy): Bacteria > Actinomycetota > Actinomycetes > Actinomycetales > Microbacteriaceae > MWH-TA3. Next base: position 1,627 of record CALBMG010000201.1, read on the forward strand.
AGGCATGTTCGGCCAACAGAGCGGTCTTCTGCGCGAGGTTTTCTGCCCATTCGGCGTCGCCGGCCTGGTACAGAGCGTCGCCTGCTGCCTTGAACTTGGCCCACAGTGCGTCATCGATGCTCTTAGCCATACGGGGCACAGTCTTCCATTCGTCGAGCAGTCGACGGTATTCACCCAAGGCCTGTGCGCCGCGTTCGCCGAGTGCGTTGGCGCGGTCGATCAGCTCGTTCTTGCGCTGTTTGGCGTCACGCTCTGCGGTGTGGCGTGAGGCAAAGAAAGCTCGCTGGCGTCGGTCGAAGGATTGACGGGCGGTACGGAAGCGCCCCCACAGTTCATCGGCCACCTTTTTTGCTACGCGTGCAGCAGATTTCTGCTCTGCCTGCCACTGTTCGAACAGTGACGAGAGTTCGTCCGCCGTCTTCTTCCAATGCACCGATTCGTCGCTCTGAGCGGCGAGTTCTTCCGCGCGAGCAACGATGGCTTCTCGGCGTGCCAGCGACTCTGCTGACGCAGCCTTGGTGGCTTCGTCCTGTTCTTCCTTGACCGATGCGAGTCCTTCGCTGACGGTGGCGACCCGAGCACGAAGTGCTGCGATGTTTCCGACCACGTTGGGCTGAGCGAGTGCAATCGCGAGCGTCTCGACAGCGGCAATCAGGTCCTTCGCGGGGGCCTTGGCACGTGAACGCTGTTCCAGCAGCAGGACTTGGCTTTCCAGGTCGGCAAACTTGCGTTCGTAGAAAGCGAGTGCGGCGTCGGTATCACCGTCAAGGTACTGACCGATTACACGCCAACCACCATCGTTAACCGATACGGTTCCGTCGCTTGTAACGCGACCCCATTTTTCGTTTGACACTGTGAACTCAACCTTCGTTTTAGACAACTTCTTAAGCGTACACACTGATTCCGCGCTATTTCCGTGCTCGACGGCTTCGTTACCTGTCCGTAATCCGCCGAAATTGGTCCCCTCACGGAACCTAAGATGGGGATGTGGACGATATCGGACTTTTCGCGGGAACGCAGCCTCTGGCTGTTCGTATGCGTCCACTATCGTTGGACGAGGTTGTGGGTCAACGCCACCTGTTGGGGCCTGGTTCACCATTGCGTCGGCTGGCCGCGGCAGGTAACGGTCCCGCAGTCTCGGTCATCCTCTGGGGTCCTCCCGGTACAGGCAAAACTACTCTCGCTCACGCACTGTCGATTTCGTCGGATCGTCATTTCGAGGAACTGTCTGCGGTGACCGCGGGAGTGCGAGATGTGCGTCGGGTGATGGACGATGCGATTTCGCGATTGTCGGACAGCGGGCGGGGGACACTGCTGTTCCTCGACGAGATTCACCGATTTTCCAAGGCACAGCAGGACGCGCTTTTGCCCGGTGTTGAGCGCGGGTGGGTAACTTTGGTCGCCGCGACGACCGAGAACCCTTCTTTTTCTGTTATTACACCGTTGCTCAGCCGTTCCCTATTGCTGACACTTCAACCCCTGTCCGACGACGATGTGGCGACGGTGGTAACCGGTGCTGTGGCGTCCCCGCGGGGCTTGAATGCGGCGGTCGAACTGTCATCGGCGGCCGTTGATGTCATTGTGAGGCTCGCATCGGGTGATGCACGGCGTGCACTGACACTGCTCGACGCCAGCGCCGCGATGGTCGAGCCGGGTGCGACGATTACTGATGAAACTGTTGCGTCGGCGAGTGACCGCGCCTTGTTGCGGTACGACCGTTCGGGGGACGAGCACTATGACGTCATTAGCGCGTTCATCAAATCGATTCGGGGCAGCGATGTGGATGCCGCACTGCACTACCTTGCGCGCATGATCGAAGCGGGGGAGGATGCTCGGTTCATTGCCCGACGGCTGATCATTGCGGCGGCAGAAGATATCGGTGTCGCCGACCCCTCGTGTTTGACCGTCGCGAGTGCGGCTGCCGAAGCTGTTCAGCTGATCGGTATGCCGGAAGGCCGAATTCCTTTGGCCGAGGCCACGATACATTTGTCGCTTGCACCCAAGTCGAATTCTGTAATTCTGGCCATTGATTCTGCAATTCGGGATGTTCGCGAGGGCCGGTTCTCGCCAGTGCCTAAGCATCTGCGTGACGCTCATTACCCGGGGGCGAAGCGACTCGGCCACGGTAAGGGATATGTGTATCCGCACGATGTTCCTGGCGCGATTGCGAACCAAAAATATCGTGATGGCGAGGCAATCGAGTATTACCACCCCAAGGGCATCGGGCGCGAGAAGGAACTCGCGGATCGACTCGAGCGTATTCGCGCGGTGTTGGGCGGGTCCTAGCTGGATAATCATCGTATTGTCTGCTAGATTGAAAAAGTTCCACTGCGGTGAGTTGAAGCGCGGCTGCATCACTCACCAACAGCGAACGCCGGTAGCCAGCGTTTGATGTGGTCAAAACTTCGTCTCCTCTAATCCGGAGACACTCCATCTTTCCCTGTAACGAAAAGGATTATCGTGTCGGATAAGTCACGTACCCGCGCCAAGGTTCGCCTTTCGCGCGCACTCGGAATCGCTCTTACCCCCAAGGCTGCACGCCTCATGGCCGACGGTTCATACCCTCCCGGTCAGCACGGCCGCACCAAGCGCAAGTCGGAAGGTGACTTCGCCACTCGTCTGCGCGAGAAGCAGCGTCTTCGCGCCCAGTACGGCATCCGTGAGGCTCAGCTGCGTAACACCTTCAACGAGGCTCGTCGCACCGCTGGTCTGACCGGTGAAAACCTGGTTGAGCTTCTCGAAATGCGTCTCGACGCTCTGGTTCTGCGTTCGGGCTTCGCTCGTACCACCGCGCAGGCACGTCAGATGGTTGTTCACCGCCACATCCTGGTGGACGGACAGCTCGTTGACCGCCCCTCGTTCCGCGTCAAGCCCGGCCAGATGATCCACGTGAAGCCTCGCTCGGAAGAAACCCCGTTGTTCCAGGATGCTGCAACCGGCATCCACCGCGACGTTCTTCCCGCAGTTCCCGGCTACCTCGAGGTCGCACTGGAGAAGCTCGAGGCTCGTCTGCTTCGTCGCCCCAAGCGCGCCGAAGTTCCCGTGACCTGTGAAGTTCAGCTCGTCGTCGAGTACTACGCAGCACGCTAGTCACAATTCACGTTCAGGGGGTGGGCCATTGGCCCACCCCCTGTTCTGTACCTCGGGTAGACTCGAGGAAAGGGGGATTTCCGTTGAAAAAATTGCTGATGTTCGTCGCCGGTGTTGTGTCCGGTCTCGTTCTGGGACATTTCATTGCGCGCGACCCTCGTGGCGCCGCACTTTTTGACGAAATCAATGCCCGCCTCTCTGAATTTACGGACGGTGTATCGGACGGTTTTCGCGACCGTGACGACGAGCACCGCACCGAAGCTTCCGCTTAGACCGCACACTGAAGGACACCATGAAAACCTCTGAGATCCAGCGCCGTTGGTTGACGTATTTCGAAAAGAACGGTCACACTGTTGTCCCTTCGGCGTCGTTGGTGTCCGACGACCCCACACTGTTGTTCACGGTGGCCGGCATGGTGCCGTTCATCCCGTACCTGACCGGTGTGGTTCCCGCTCCCTTCCCTCGTGCTACGAGTGTGCAGAAGTGCATCCGTACCCTCGATATTGAGGAAGTCGGCAAGACGACTCGTCACGGCACCTTCTTCCAGATGAACGGAAATTTCTCATTCGGCGACTATTTCAAAGAAGGCGCAATCACCTATGCCTGGGAGCTGCTGACCACCCCTGAAACCGATGGCGGTCTGGGTTTTGACGAGAAGGACCTCTGGGTCACCGTCTACGAAGAAGACGATGAGGCCATCGATATTTGGCGTCGAGTTGCAGGACTACCCGAAGAGCGCATTCAGCGAATGGGAAAGTCCGACAATTATTGGTCGACCGGTCAGCCTGGTCCTGCAGGGCCTTGTTCGGAAATATATTATGACCGCGGTCCCGAATTTGGCCCCGACGGTGGACCTGCGGTAGACGACACTCGGTACCTCGAAATCTGGAACCTCGTGTTCATGCAGTACCTGATTAACGACGTCCGCAGCAAGACGGAATTCACCATCCTGGGGGAGCTTCCCCAGAAAAACATCGACACCGGCATGGGTATGGAACGCGTCGCGTTCATCAAGCAGGGCGTCGACAACATGTACGAGACCGATCAGGTGCGTCCTGTCCTCGACATGGCGTCAGAACTGTCCGGTCGACGTTATGGTGCCGATCACGAGGATGACGTGCGCATGCGTGTCATTGCCGACCACGTGCGTTCGTCGCTGATGTTGATGAGCGACGGTGTCACCCCGGGCAACGAGGGACGCGGCTATATCCTGCGCCGTCTGATGCGCCGCTCGATTCGTTCGATGCGTCTGCTGGGCGTCGATGCTCCCGTTTTCGGAGAACTGTTCGCTGCATCGCGTGATGCCATGAAGGGTTCGTACCCCGAAGTGGAAACACACTACGACCGCATCGCTCGTACCGCTTTGGCCGAGGAAGAAACCTTCTTGCGCACCCTTGCCGCAGGTACCCAAATTCTTGACCTTGCAGTTTCCGACACCAAGGCAGAAAAGAAATCTGAACTGCCCGGTAACACGGCATTCCTGTTGCACGACACCTATGGTTTCCCCATCGACCTCACGCTCGAAATGGCGGAAGAAGCAGGTTTGACCGTCGAACGCGCTGTATTCGATTCGTTGATGACCGAGCAGCGCACCCGCGCCAAGGCCGACGCGAAATCAAAGCGCGGCACTCTCGCCGATATGTCCGTGTATTCCGAGTTCCGCAAACAGGGCGAAACCGTATTCACTGGCTACACAGACCTGGACACTGAGTCGACTGTCGTCGGAATCATCAAGGATGGTGGCGCTGTTTCTCAGGCCTCTGCCGGGGACACCATCGAAATTATTTTGGCCGAAACCAGCCTCTGGGCTGAGTCGGGTGGTCAGGACGCCGACGAGGGAACGATCGTGGGTAACGGTTTCGTCCTCGATGTCTTGGACGTCCAGAAGCCTGTTGGCGGTCTGATTTCTCACACCGTTCAGGTGCGCGAGGGTGAGGTGGGCACCGGTGTGCTCGCGACCACAATGGTGGATCAGGCGAACCGACTTCGGGCCGCTCAGGCTCACTCGGCAACCCACCTCGTGCATGCTGCGCTTCGTCAGACTCTTGGGGACGACGCACACCAGGCAGGCTCGTACAACAAGGCGGGTTACATGCGCTTTGACTTCGCGTGGAATCAGG
>CALBMG010000202.1 GCA_937896185.1 uncultured Microbacteriaceae bacterium
GGCGGTGAGCGTCGTCCCTATGGCGATCGTCCCCAACGTGATGGCGAGCGTCGTCCGTATGGTGACCGTCCCCAGCGTGATGGTGAGCGCCGTCCTTACGGTGACCGTCCTCAGCGTGATGGTGAGCGTCGTCCCTTCAATGGTGGCGGTGAGCGCCGTCCTTACGGCGACCGCCCGCAGCGCGATGCTGACTACCGTCCCCGTTCGTTCTCTGAGCGACCGGCACACGAGGATTCGCGTCCATATGGCTCACGTCCCGAACGTGACGATGACTTCCGCCCATCTCGTGATTCCGAGTCGACCCGCAAGCAGGATCGACACAACGAGCCCGAGTTGGAAGAGCACATCACAGGTACGAACCTTGACAAGAGCGTCAAGCGCGATTTGGGTACCCTCAACGAGGACAATTCGCTGATTGTTGCGCGTCACCTTGAGGCTGCCGCTTTCTACTTGGACGAGGATCCCGAGCGGGCTTTGCAGCATGCGCTTGCGGCAAAGCGTCGTGCGTCACGTCTCGCCGTGGTTCGTGAGACCGTGGGGCTCCTTGCCTATGTCACCGAAGACTTCGCGACCGCGCTTTCTGAACTTCGCGCATTCCAGCGAATCAGCGGTTCCGAAGCCCAGGTCGCGATCATCATTGACTGCCTTCGCGCACTGGACCGTTCAGAAGATGCACTGAAGATTGCCCGTGCGTTGGATCGTTCCTCGTTGCCCGGTGAAGCTCAGATTGACCTCGCCATCGTACTCTCCGGCATTCGCCTTGACCGTGGTGAAGCCGACCGTGCACTGGCGGAACTTCAGATTCCCCAGCTCGACCCGACAAAGGCAACAGTTGAGTGCGTCGCTCTCTTCGACGCCAACGCCGAAGTCCTGGAGGAACTGGGCCGTGTCGACGAGGCAGCTCAGTGGCGTCGATACGCTCGTCTCACCGAGGCTGCTTACGCCCCTGAAGAAACCTTGGCCGTCGAGACCGAACGCCTCTTCACCGAGGAAGAGCTCGAAGGTGATGGCGTGAACCTCGACACGATCGATCCCGGCTACGAACCGCCGGCGAGCGACGACGACGAGTTAGACGAACTCCTTTCCGATGAGGACGAGGAAGACGACGAAGATGAATTCGAGGGCGATGATTCCGCAGACGCAGACGCAGACGCAGACGCAGACGCAGACGCAGTAGCGCCAGTTGAGTCCGAGGACAAATAGTCGATGACTCCGCTGAGCGGCACCGATGTCATTTTTGCCGACCTTGATGGAGTGATATACAAGGGCGCTAACGCAGTGCCGTTTGCGGTGGAGGCACTGGTTTCCGCCACCTCACACTCACGTCTTGCGTACATTACGAACAACGCTTCCCGCACCCCAGAGGCTGTTGCCGAGCACCTGCGTGAATTAGGGCTGCCCGCTACAGCTGCGGATGTGGTGAATTCGCCGCAGGCAGCGGTGATGCTTTTGGCGACACTGGTTCCTGCAGGCTCCGTGATTCTGGTGATCGGTGGCGAAGGCTTGATCACCGAGGTTGAGAATGCTGGTTTTGTCGTGACGTTCTCTGCGGAAGACGAGCCTGCAGCGGTGATTCAAGGCTTCGCACCCCATTTGGGTTGGGCTGACCTTGCCGAAGCTTCGTTCGCGTTGCATTCCGGTATTCCGTGGGTTGCAACGAACACGGACTGGACCATCCCCGTTGCCCGTGGAATCGCCCCGGGTAACGGTACGCTCGTGTCCGCTGTACACCTGGCTGTAGGCCGACTTCCTGTTTTTGCGGGGAAGCCTGAAAAGGCAATCTTTGACTATGCGCGTGAACGTTTTGCCGCGTCGGATCCGCTGGTCATTGGTGACCGGCTGGACACGGACATTCTCGGCGCAAATCGTGCGGGAATGCGTTCGGCGTTGGTCTTGACGGGGATTGACCAGGCTAAGCAGGTTTTGGCTGCCGATGAAACAATGCGTCCGACCTACATCCTGGACGATCTTCGACAGCTCGATGACGAATACCCCGAGACTCTGTTCGAGATCGACGGCGATGTCACGTCGGCGAGCGTGGGTGACGCTGTCGTGCGTATGAAGCAACATGTGGTGCGTGTTGCGCGTGCCGGAGATTCCCCCGTGAACCTGTTGCGCGCCTCGGCTGCTCTGATTTATCGTTCGGGGTTGCGTATTTATGGCCTCGACGTAGATCCGACGATATATTCGTAATCATGGATGACGTGACCACATCAGATTTCTCGGACGATTTTGCCGAGGAACTCGACCGAATTGCCGCGGAGCCTCTCTCGGAACGGGCCGAGGGTTTCGCTTCGCTCGAACGTGAACTTCGTCGTCGCCTCGATGACTCAACCCGCTGAGACCGTTCGCCTGGATCAGGCGGTGGTTGAGCGTGGAATCCTGAATTCGCGCACTCGTGCAGCTCGTGCAATCGCGTCGGGCCTTGTCAGCATCGATGGGATAGTTGTCCGTAAAGCGTCGACACCGGTCGCCGCATCCCAGATAGTTTTCTGTGACGAACACGATCAGTGGGTTTCTCGTGCGGCCTACAAACTAGAGCACGCATTTCGTACGTGGAATATTTCGGTGAACGATGCCACAGTGTTGGATGTCGGCGCATCGACGGGTGGCTTCACTCAGGTGGCTCTTGCGCACGGTGCGCGGCGGGTTATCGCTTTGGATGTGGGGCGCGATCAGTTGCACCCCACGATTCGCAACGATGACCGTGTTGACGTAGTCGAGGGGGAGAACGCTCGTTACGTGACGGCGGAGCGTCTGGCAGAGCTTTCGGCCAGCGCACCCGAAATTTCATTGGTTGTATCCGATGTGTCGTTTATCTCATTGACTATGATCATCCCGGCGCTTGTGCAGAGCGTGGGTGCGGCGGCGGGATACGTGTTCCTCGTCAAGCCACAGTTCGAGGTCGGTCGGTCGGGTATCGATGGCGGCATTGTTCGTAATGCCACGAAACGACAAGCAGCCATCCGTGATGTAGTCGACTGCGCCATAGCTTGCGGTCTTACAGTTTCTGGATTGACGTTATCCCCAGTTTCGGGGGAGCACGGAAATATTGAAGCAATCCTGTACTGCGACTCCAACTCTCCGCTCGATGCGCGAGAATGGAGCAAGATTATCGAGTCGATGTAAGGAGGGCACTGTGACTGTTCGACCATTTCTTGTCGTTGCTCACACGGGGCGTCCGGAATCGCTCGAGGCCACTCGACTGGCGTGCGAGCTCATCATCGCTGGGGGCGCGACTGTAGTGTGTCTGGGAAACCAGCGCGACGAATTCGCCGCACTCACCACGGTTTCTCCTTTAGTTTTAGGCGACGACATCGCACCGATGGATGTCGAAATGGCCATCATTTTGGGTGGCGATGGCACCATTTTGCGTACTGCCGAAATCATGAGGGGCAGCACTGCTCCACTGTTGGGTGTGAACCTGGGGCATGTGGGCTTCCTCGCCGAGTTAGAGCCTGAGAATCTGGCCGACACAATTGCGAGGTGCCTTGCCCAGCAGTACACGGTCGAAGAGCGAATGACCATGGACGTGGAGGTAGTCCGCGACGGTGAAGTCGTGTATTCGACGTGGGCGCTCAACGAGGCAAGCGTCGAAAAAACAGCACGTGAACGCATGATCGAGGTCGTCATCTCGATTGACTCTCGACCCCTTTCGACATTCGGGTGCGATGGGGTGCTGATGTCGACGCCGACGGGCTCCACTGCGTATTCATTCTCTGCGGGCGGTCCTGTCGTATGGCCAGAGGTAGAAGCTCTCATCATGGTGCCACTGTCCGCGCATGCGCTGTTTGCTCGCCCGTTTGTGGTCGGTCCTAATTCCACCCTGGAGGTCGAGCTGTTGACTCGCACGGCGGCTGCTGGGGTGCTGTGGTGCGACGGACGTCGCACGTTCGATTTGGTGCCCGGCTCGCGTGTGGTTGCCCGCCGGTCGGGTGTGCCGGTGCGTTTGGCGCACATCCACAATGGGCCCTTCACTGATCGTCTCGTGAAAAAGTTCTCTCTTCCCGTGACGGGGTGGCGTGGCGGGGCAGAGTCCCGTGATTAACGAAATTTTCATTCGTGACTTGGGCGTCATCAGCTCCGCTCGGATGACCTTCACACCGGGATTCACGGCGGTTACCGGTGAAACGGGTGCCGGTAAAACGATGGTCGTGTCCGCCCTTGGGTTATTGCTGGGCGATCGGGCAGATTCCGCTGTGGTGAGGACAGCCTCGGAACGTGCCAGCGTTGAGGGTTATTGGTCAATCACGGACCCCGTCGTTGCCGATGCCGTTGTAGAACTTGGCGGTGCAGTGGACGACGGTGAGGTGATTACCTCACGTGTGGTCAGTGTTGAAGGACGTTCGAGGGCGTCGGTAGGAGGCGCCGCGGTCCCCATCGGAGCTTTGGGCGAGTTCGGTTCGACGTTGGTGGCGATTCACGGTCAGAGTGACCAAATTCGCCTCAAGTCAGCTTCGGCTCAGCGTGACGCGCTCGACCGTTTTGCGGGAGTATCTGTGACACAGCCTCTCGTGGAATTCCGGGAACTGTTTGATCAATGGAATGCCGCGGTGCAACGCCAGGCAGAACTCGTCCGAGATGCTGCTGTGCGCGCGGTGGAAGCAGAGTCGCTGAGGGAAGCCGTCGCTGAAATAGAGGCGGTAGCACCTGTTGCGGGGGAGGACCAGCGACTCAAAGAGATTGCCGAACGGCTGGCGAACGCTGATGACCTGCGTCGTGCTGCGCACGAGGCGCACGAGGCGCTCAGCTCGGAATCAGGCTCTGCTGATGCTATTGGCCTAATTGAAACGGCTCGTCGCACACTGGAACGCGTGGCGTCGTCTGACCCCGCGATGGAGACACTCGTAACACTTCTGTCCGAGGCATCGATTGTGGCGCGTGAGGCCGCACAGGGTGTGTCCGCGTATGCCGCAGGTCTCGAAGTGGACGGTGGCGATCTGGCAGAAATTCAGGAACGTTCCGCTGCGATTGCCGCAATTATCCGAAAATTTGGTCCCACGCTCGACGATGTGCTGAGCCTTTTGGCTTCGGCAAGTGATCGACTCTGTGATTTAGATCGCACATCGGACGAAATCACGGAACTTGATGAACACATTGTGCGACTTCATACCGCCCTGGAGACTCTTTCCGCGCAGATCAGTTCCGGCCGCGCCGATGCCGCATCTCGATTGAGCGCAGCGGTCACCGCAGAAATACGCGCGCTGTCGATGCCGACGGCAACATTTCACGTAACGGTCACGCCGTCGCCCGTTTTGACCTCGCACGGGGCAGACCTCATCGAATTTTCGTTAACCCCGCACCCTGGCACAGAGCCTCGCCCCGTGGCCAAGAGCGCATCGGGTGGCGAGCTGTCCCGAATTATGCTGGCATTGGAAGTAGCTATTGCGGGCACTGACAGCGTTCCCACCATGGTGTTCGACGAAGTCGACTCCGGCGTCGGAGGGGCCAGTGCTCTCGAGATCGGCCGACGTCTGTCACGTTTGGCGCGCAACGCACAGGTGATAGTTGTTACACACTTGGCCCAGGTTGCCGCGTTCGCCGACAACCACCTGACGATTGTCAAGGACACGAGTGGCGAATTCACTGAATCGACAATCACTACCCTCGACGACAATGGTCGAATTTCTGAAATTGCGCGATTGTTGAGTGGGACACCTGACAGCGACACCGCAAGGGCGCACGCCCAAGAACTTCTGGATGCCGCACGCGACTTCCGCGACGCGCTCTGAGTAAACCTGATTCTCCAATTTCGTCGAACACGCGATAGAGTTAAATCCCGTGAAGAATGTTGAAGAATTCGGCGGAGCCAACCCAGTAACTAAGCACATTTTTGTGACGGGTGGCGTAGTTTCCTCATTGGGTAAGGGCCTGACGGCGGCAAGTCTCGGCAACCTTCTCACCGCACGCGGACTGCACGTCGTGATGCAAAAACTTGACCCGTACCTCAATGTTGACCCGGGCACGATGAACCCGTTCCAGCACGGAGAAGTGTTCGTCACCGACGATGGCGCAGAGACCGACCTCGACATCGGACACTACGAGCGTTTCCTCGACATCAACCTCGGCCAGGCGGCGAACGTCACGACCGGTCAGATCTACTCGAGTGTTATCCAGCGCGAACGCCGTGGAGAATACCTCGGCGAGACCGTGCAGGTGATCCCGCACATTACTGACGAAATCAAGCGTCGCATGCGCCTCCAGGCCGAACAAACACCTCGTCCTGACGTGATCATCACCGAAATCGGTGGCACCGTCGGTGATATCGAAAGTCAGCCCTTTATCGAGTCGGCTCGACAGGTCCGACACGAATTGGGTCGAAAGAACGTCTTCTTTGTTCACGTTTCCCTCGTGCCCTACATGGGAGCTTCGGGTGAGCAGAAGACCAAGCCGACCCAGCATTCCGTCGCAGCACTCCGCTCGATCGGAATTCAGCCCGACGCGCTCGTCCTTCGTTCCGACCGTCCCGTTCTTGCCGGAAACCGTCGCAAGATTGCCCTGATGTGTGACGTTGACGAAGACGCGGTGGTGAATGCAACCGATGCCCCCAGCATTTACGACATTCCTGCGATGCTGCACTCGCAGGGCCTCGACTCGTACATCATCAACCAGCTCGGACTTGACGCTGGCGAGGTCGAGTGGGGCGAATGGGCTCACCTGCTCAACGTCGTGCACAACCCCGCGCGTGAGGTCACCATCGCATTGGTCGGCAAGTACATCGACCTGCCGGACGCATATTTGTCCGTGACAGAAGCATTGCGCGCCGGTGGCTTTGCCAACGATGCGAAGGTCAACATTCGTTGGGTCGCGTCGGATGACTGCGAGACCCCCGCGGGCG
>CALBMG010000203.1 GCA_937896185.1 uncultured Microbacteriaceae bacterium
GCGATGATGTTTGAGATCGCAGAGGACGATAATTCTGTGACCTTCAGCAGCTGCGATGGGGCCGAGAATTGTTCGGGCGTGGGGCGCGATCAACTCCCGGAGGTCCGTGATTTCGGTGATGTTGCCCGTGACTGTCAGCGTTCGGTTGGCCGGAGGGAATCCTAAAGCGCGACGTTCCCGAAGTTCGTCTTCAATAATGCGCTCCCACATGCCTGTCGCGAACAATGCACCAAAACCACCGGTGACGTGCGACAATAACACTTCACCGTCGTCGGCGACGAGTGCCGCTGCCGAGCTCCACCATCGGACACAGTTTTCGGTCGTGCGCAGTGACGGGTTCTGCAGTTCACGATCCGCGTCAAGAATGACTACCGCCCCATATCCACCCGCGACAATCGGTTCGGCGCCTCGAGTTGCAACGACAAGTGAGGGCTTTGCTGCGATGTCGAGGTGGCGGTGATTAGCGTCGGCGATGATGACATTGACTCCGGGAAAAGCTTTGCCGAGTTCCAGTGCTGTGCGTTCCGAGCCGTTACCCGACGGAACCCATCGACGTCCATGGCAGGACGTGCACTCATACGAGACGTGTGTATGTCCGCACACGCGACATGTCGGAGGACCCGAACGTTTCGCGGCGAGAATAGACGAACATCGAACGCACCGAAATATCGCTCGACACTGTGCGCACAGTATTTGCGGTGTGAATCCGGGACGAGCTACGAGCACCAGGACTGGCCGCGTTGCTACGGTGTCTTTGATGCGTCGCCACACAGCAGAGGGTATTCGGGAGTGTGCCGCTGCGGATTCGTCGGAATCGTTGGCGAGAACGATCCGTGGCCTAACAGGCTGGTGGGGATCATTCTCAGCAAAACCCAGGTCACGATATCGGGCGGTCTCGACCGATGGTGCGTAACCCGCGAACAACAGTTCCCCACCTTCGAATTCGTTCCGAAGTACGGCAACATCACGCGCATTCACATAGGGCGCAATCTGTTCACTGTGGAGGGGGTCAGAGTCATCGACCACCGCGATCACACCCACATTTGTCAGTGGGGCGAACACCGCGCTGCGCGTGCCGACAACGATACGTGCGGAGCCGGACAGTACTTCGAGGTATCGGGCGTAACGCTCCGAGGGTGTTCCCGAGGAGTCCCAGCGAACGGTGTGGGCCACACCAGCCATTGCTCGCATCATGAGCTCAAGGTCCCGCCAATCCGGCACCACAATAATTGCAGTCTTGCCCTCTTCGATGACTCG
>CALBMG010000204.1 GCA_937896185.1 uncultured Microbacteriaceae bacterium
ACGACCACTCGGGTGATTTTGCGCGGGGTCATCGCGAACACAGTGCCGAGCATCACCACGGTTGCAATGACCACGGTGGGCAGCCACGCAGCAAACTCTGGCGTGAACAGCTCGGTCCCGGCGACGGCCGTGGCAAATGGCGCCCCACCGGCACGAACCAACAAAATCACACCAATGAGTGCCGCTGCTCCCGCGATCGCGGTGGCGATGGGCGCAATTCGTGAACCAAACGTCCACGAGACCACTGTCTCGAACGGGATAGTGCCACTGGCCGACAACCGGGAGAGTCTGCTCGAGAATGGAAGAATAATCGCGAGCGCGAGAACCAAACCGATACCCGCATAGAGCTCTTCGCCCACCGCTCCGGTGAGGAACGCACCTCCTGCCACGGCCAAAGGAGCCGCAACGGCACCCAAACCGATGACGATCGCGGCGAGCCTGCTGGGACCCACCTTGACGTGGTGTTCGGGGTCGGGAACGACGTGGTCCAATCCCAGGCTCCACGGGTGGGGGTCGTCCCCCAGGCTGGGAATCGATGAGAGGACGGCTTGATCAGCCTCTACTTGGGCACCCGACAACACCTTGTTCTGCAACTGAATGTTCAGTTCAGCGGTGGTCAGTGTGGGGGCGTCCTCTGAACTGGCAATGATGTCACGGAATTCTGCGCGAACCTTTGCATACATCTCGAACGCGTCCTGTGTGCCGACAGCGTGGACGGAATCGACGAAGGCCGCATACGCCTCGACATCAATCTCGCGCTTACGCATTTGAGTTTCGAGGACAACGATTCGCTGATCGAGCGAAATACCAGAATGGTCACTCAGCAGATCTGTCAGCGCGACATCGGTCAGTGACTGACGTTGCGGTGCAACCAGTCGATGCGATGGCGCCGATTCCTGTACCGGAGCAACCGGTTGTCCTGCGGCCTCCTGTGCCACACCCGTTGCCGACTCGAAACCCAGAGTCGGTTCGGGCAATTTCGGCAAGTAATCGGATTCCACTGCGGGAGGAATGTAGGTCGAACGACGAGCACCGGGACGGAGCGTCATTTCGTCGTCGAATTCGTGTTCCATGCCCTCAACTATAGGGCGAAACACGGGCTATTCTGCCGAGTTACGGGGTGTGGCGGAATAGCCGAGCGATACGACGGCAACACCACCAATGAGCGTTGCCACACCAATCCATCCGCTCAGGGGAAGGGTCTCGTGCAGGATCGCAACGGCGATGACCACCG
>CALBMG010000205.1 GCA_937896185.1 uncultured Microbacteriaceae bacterium
GTCATAATCCTCGCCCGACAGACCATCCATCGTCAACATTTGACCAGTTTCCACACCGACCGACAGCAAAAATGTCCAATCCGACCACAGTTCACGCACGATTTCTGCGCCCAACTCGTTTGCCGGTTGGTACGGATTGATACCGGCACGAAACAGCATTTCCGCACGGTACACATTCCCGATACCGGCCACGATTTTTTGATTCATCAATGCCTGAGCAATGGGCGTGCGAGTCCTCGACAACAGAGCGGCGAATCGGCTGCCACCGTCGGGCTCGACGATGGGGTCGGGGCCCAACCCAGCGATTACCCGTTCGACGTCGTTGCGATCCAGAATTTCGCACACCGTGGGCCCACGTAGATCCGCCACAGCGTCGTCCGTCAGAATCCGGCAGCGCACCTGACCAATTGGCTCCGGCGGAAAATCGACTCCAGAATCTTCGCTCCCGGACGAATCCTCACCCATCCGCAACCGGGTCCTGCGAGGGGCTCCAATTGACCACGGTGAATCCTCGTTAGCGCCGACGACGGTCCCCCGTCCCGCGGTCTGACCCATGCGACCTCCGGCACTTGCCACCGTGTCATCGAGAGCAACCGCCCCAGCGAAATCCCATGCCCCATAAATTCCGAGGTGCACGTGCAGAAAGACCCCGTGGTCGAATTCGAGGAACAGGTGTTTACCCACAGCAAAAGCATCGGTCAGGGTATGTCCGGACAGAACAGTCGCGTCACCAAACCTGCCTTGAGGCGAAGTCACCGCAGCGATACGACCGACAAAATAACGCCGGAATTGTGCCGCAATCCGATGGACGGAATGGCCCTCGGGCATGGTTAGACGATCTCGAAACCGGCGATCGAACCCGTGGTTTCGTACTCGAACAACTGAGCGATGCGACGGGAATGACGCTCTTCGCCGGGAAACGGAGAATTCACGAA
This sequence comes from uncultured Microbacteriaceae bacterium, assembly GCA_937896185.1. Classification (GTDB taxonomy): domain Bacteria; phylum Actinomycetota; class Actinomycetes; order Actinomycetales; family Microbacteriaceae; genus MWH-TA3. Next base: position 936 of record CALBMG010000205.1, read on the forward strand.
CAGGTCAATGAGGCGCAGCACTTCGTCTTCGGAATGCTGACGAGCCCCAATTGCACACACATTTGCGTTGTTGTGTTCGCGTGCGAGCACCGCGGTGGCCTCGCTCCACACAAGCGCGGCACGGATGCCTTCGACCTTGTTCGCCGCGATCTGTTCGCCGTTTCCACTGCCACCAAAGACAATTCCCAGTGCAGAAACACCGTGAATCTCGTCCGCACGCACCGCACGGGCTGCGTTGATGCAGAAGCTCGGATAATCATCCAGAGCGTCGTATTCCACCGGGCCGTGATCAATCACGTCGAAACCACGCGACGTGAGATGCTGTGCGATCGTGTTGCTGAGTTCCAGACCGGCGTGATCAGTGGCGAGATGAATGCGCATGGCTCCATCATACGAGTGGTCAATCGATGAAGCTGGAAGCCGTTACCAGCCAGTAATTCGCTAGGAAAAACGAAATTCTGCGGTAGAGTTACAGGCAGACTTCCCTTCCCAATTTTTTCGGAGAAAACTTTTCATGGCCAACCCAGAATTCAAGCGAACTGTTCGCGGGTACGACAGCGCCGAAGTTGACGAATTTGTTGCCGATTTGCAGGCAAAAATTGCGGAACTCGAAGGCGACCAATCCGAAAATGTTCGCGCAATTCAGAAACTGAACCGCGAGCTGGCCGACACCTCGGAACGACTCGCAAAGGTAAAACCCTCTTTCGCCGAACTGGGTAGCGCGTTCGAAGAAACTCTGCGACTTGCGGAACAGCAAGCCGCCGCGATGATCCAGGACGCCGCAAACGAATCCGCTGCGACCCTGTCGCAGGTTCGTGGCGAAGCTGCCCGCATTCGCGAAGCCGCTGATCGAGAATCCCGTCAGCTGGTCGACGAGGCTCGCACCAAGAGCGAGGAACTCCGCCTTCAGGTAGAGCGTGAGGTCGCACAGGAACGTCAGCGCATCGCAGACGAGCGCGCCAAGGCAGAAACTGTTCGCACCCGCGCTGAACGTCGCCGTCCCCGCGCTCGCCGCCTGCGTCAGCGCCCC
>CALBMG010000206.1 GCA_937896185.1 uncultured Microbacteriaceae bacterium
CGGTGTGAAGCGGCTGCGGTGCGGGTTCCTGATGAACTCGCTGAAACCGGACGAACAGCCGTTCGTGGCCGAGGCCGTCGCCACCGATGGCCGGACGCCGTGGTTCCGGGTGATCGTCATGGGGATGCGGAAGAGAACCCTGCACAACGGGGCGATTGTCCGCGAACGAATGGACATCGGCTTTCCCCGCTACATCCCCGGCGTCGGGGCGTTGTGGCACCTGCGATTCGGATTCGATGCACCGCTGCGGGACTGGATCGAAGAACAGGGCGAAGACCCGGACGACGTGATCGGAATGCCTTTCTGAAAGGAACGACATGCGAGAGACGACCAACGGAGAACCCGCTCAGCCTCAACGCTGGTGGGTGGACCACATGCACGGGGTCCAGTCCGGCCGAATGGTGGACACGCAGACCGGCAAGGCTGTGCTGAGCGACCACAGGGGATTCCACATTATCGACATCGACCAGTTGAAGTCGAGTTACGTCGAAGCGTGCCAAGAGGCATTGGAACGGCTCGGCAAGGTGCAGGCGGACATCAACAGCCGATTCGTCAACCTGATGGCCGACATGGCGAAAGCGGCGAAGGTGAAGTGATTCGCGACCTCCGCGACATGATCGCGGCGGCCGAGCGGGAGCACGCGGAATTCTGAAAGGGGGAAGGTGGAGATGGCGACGACTATCGACAATGACCGCCGAGGCGAGTTGTGGTCTTTACTGCGAGACGTGCTTTCGCAAGGGAGCGCCATCGGCGACGACTACCGGAACGGCGTTTATGCCGGTTACGAATCGTACTCGGCCCGTCTCGACGCCGCCGCACGGGAGCGAGCGGACCAACTCGCGGCCATGCTCGCCGCACGGGAGGCCCGCCAGTGAACACGACCACCCACGACGAAGCGACGGATGTGCGAGCCGATTGTGAGACACTGCTTGCCGAAAAGCACATGTTCCACGACGAGATTATCAAACGTCTCGCCCGCGCCTACCTCTCGCAGCGTGCCGAACTCGCACGTCTGCGGGCCGCTAACGCGGGGCTGGTGGAAGACTTGGAAACAATCGAGAGAGAGAGAACCGACTGGAAACTCTGCACTGACGGTAACGTCGAGCGGCTTCAGTCGATGATTCGCGCCGCCCTGGCCCGGCACGCGGCCACGAACGCGGGGGAGGAGCGGAAGTGATGACGCAGATTGACCCGACGGCCGTGCGAGCGGCTGAGAAACGATTGCGGTCCTGTGCCGGCGATTGGCGGCTGTTCCCCTACCCGACCGCTCCGGACGACATGAAGTTGCTCGCCGACGCCTACCTCGACCTCACCGACCCGACGCCGCTGACGGTGGAGCGGCTGGTGGGTATGGGGTTCACGCGGAACGGCCAACAGTATTCGTTCGGTGACATCCGAGTTGACCATGTTCACGACGGAGTGAACGGGTTCAAGTGGTGGATGATGGGTGTTCAATCATCACCGCTGATTCGCCCCAAGCCCCGCACCGCCGGCGAACTGCGGCAACTCCTGATGAGGATGGGAAAGTGATGACCCCGACCGAACTGGCGGAACTGCGGGCGATGAGCGAATGGATTCTCGGGCCTAGCTTCTACGTCGAAGCTCGCGTCGGTTCCGAGAATCATCGCGGCGAATGCTGTCGAGCGTTGATGAATGGGGGCGGTCGAAACGAACCGGCCGACGAACTGCTGAAGAGGTTCGCCCGCGCCTTCCTCGCCGCACCCCCGCCGCTCGCGTGGACCGACGCGAAGCCGACGGTGCCGGGGTGGTACTGGTTCAAAGGACCGCTCCAAAAAACTGTCAAGGTCGTTGAGATACGAACCTTGTGCGATGAAGACGACGAACTCGTAATTGGCCACCCAATTCGATACATGCCGTTGGCCACTTGTTTTGGCCAGTTCGCCGGCCCGATCCCACTGCCGGTGGACCTCGAAGTTAAGGAGATGGGATGAAACTCAAGAACCGCAGCGAAATCGTCGAGGTAGCGAGGTCGGTATTGGCCCGAGCGGTCGAGATACGCAAATTTCCGATTGCAGTACAGGATCACCTCGACACGCAGCACCGACGGTATGTGGTAAACGAGCAGGCAAACGCCTCCGTGTTTCTCGCCGAAACCTTGCTCGAATTGCTCAAGGAACCGCACCAAGCCACCCACTGACCATCGAAGGAGGCCCGCCCATGACCGACGAAGCCGCTCTACTCGACACGATTCGCGACAGGCCGGACGACGACACGCCGCGACTTGTGTACGCCGATTTCGTTGAAGAACGCGGCGGGTCGGGCGATGCGGAGTTCGCGGAGTTTATTCGGGTAGGTTGCGAGTTGGCGAAGACTTCGGAGACGAAGACTTTCAACCAACTCATACATCAGGTCGAATGGCATAGTCGCAAATCGTCCGAATGGGGCCGAAACGCACGATTCGTTTTGAGCAATCCGGCGGATCGAATTGGGGTCATGCTCTACGACGATGCCAACCCGGAACATCAAACGCTCTGCTCTCGCGAACGCGAACTCTGGCCCGCCGTGCGGGGACGGTTCGAGGCGGTGGTTCCGCAGCCGACTATCGACGGCGTGCTACCAGTCGCGTTAGACGAGAATTCACCGGTGACAACGTTCCGTCGTGGTCTGCCCGCCGAAGTGCGCGGCCCGCTGGCGGTGCTGGTGGGCGGGGGCCGCACGCCCGGCATCGTCGCGGAATTGCGGCGGAGCTGGCCCGTGGTGCGGGCGGTGGCGGTGGATAAGAAGCCGTTGGAGTTCGATGGTCGATTCCTTTGGCATAACGCGGAACACCGGCTGACGAGTAGCGAACACGACAACGACACGCGACCGCCGGACCATCTGCCGGCCGAGTTGTTCAATCGGCTCTCTGGGTTCATTCCTCGCGATGCCCACGTCACGGATGCGGTTCGTGGCTGGCCCACCGAACCCGCCGCGTTCAACGCACTTTCAACCGCGATTATCGCGGTGGCGGATGGGCAGATTGCGAAAGGGGTCGAACATGCCGCCCGCTGACCCATCCTGGCTGACCGACCTCCGCGAACTGCGGCGGGCGCTCGGCTGGGTGTTGCAGGCGTCGCCCGCGTACCGTCGGCCCATCGGCGCGCCGAATAGCGTGGCGAGAACAATCCAAGACGAACAGATCGTGGCCGAAGACGCGGCGAAACTGGTCCTCGCACGAACGGAGATTTACGATGCAGCCCGCTGACCTCGCCACCATTCGCGATGCCCTCGCGACAGTGCGAGAACTATCTGTCTATGACCGCGAGTGTACGGATGCGGAGTGGGCCTCTATCAACATCGCGTCGCGACTCCTCGCCCGCGAACTCGTCCGCCTCATCGACGCGGGGGAGGCGGTGCGGAAGGTGGTGTGTGCGGTGGTGTGTGCAGCGTGTGGCGGCGATGGTTACGGCTATGACCCAAGCGAACGAGAGATATGGGGTGCCCAACCGTGCGACCGATGCGAAGGACAAGGCTACACCCTGGAACCGCTGTTCGCGGTGGAGGAGCCGTGCCCCACCTGCCACGGCCGGAGGAAGGTCTACGAGCAATCGGAGACGGGCCAGGACTACGGCGAGTGGCCGTGCCCGACGTGTTGCCCAGAAGGAAAGGAGGTGGGGAAGTGAAGTGCAAGCATGAATCTTTCGCGTGTTCGGTCCCTGATTCCATCGGCGGATTCACGATGCGGAAAGGCGGCAAGCGATGACTACCCCAACCACTCTCAAACTCTCCGACCTCGCCGGCCCCGACGCCGACGGCTGGTCCGACGTGGCCGTGTTCGTGCGTGCGGACGGCAGCGAGAGCGAGCCGTTTCTCGTTTATGAACCGCGACGACCGAACTGCTACGTTCAATATCCGAAGATGATATCGCCGTCATGGGTGTGGGATGACCCCGTCCGCCGCCTCGGCCGTGGCCGGCTGGTTCCGGCGCGAATCGAGATGGAGGTGGAGACGGGGGCGGACGACACGATTCGCGACCTTCGCCGCAAACTCGCCGAAGCCGGCGTCGAAGGTTCGCCGCCACCGGGCGGGCAAGGAACTATTCCGACGCTGCTGGCCCGCACACAAGACGCGGAAGAACAGGTGCGGAAACTGCGGAAGGCGTTGCAACTTGAATTGGTCTCTCTGACTTCGATGGTGCACTGCGGAGAACAGTACGAAAAGCATCGTCCGTGTTGCTCGCACCATGAATGCCACATGGCGTTTCGGCTCCGTGCCGCCCTCGCCGCGACCTCCCTCACCCCTTCCGCCGCCCCTTCGCCGGATTCGGCGGGGTAGCGGGCGTTCCTCGCGGAGACGACGACCGATGTTCGCACCACCGTGGATGATGAGTGGGTCGCTGTCGCGGTCTGGGTCTGTGTCTTGGTCTGGGTCTGGGTCTTGGTCTGGGTGGTCTGGGTCGCGGTCTGGGTCTGGGTCTGGGTCTGGGTCTTGGTCTGGGTCGTGGTCGCGGTCGCGGTCTGGGTCGCGGTCGCGGTCGGGGTCGCTGTCGCGGTCGCGGTCGCTGTCGCGGTCGCGGTCGGGGTGCATCGCGCCTTCGTTGATATGCCAGTTGTCCGCATGGCCCAACGACCTCGGATACATCGCGGCCGGCGTGTTCCACGGCGAAATTGCCGAGCCTTTTTACGACAAACTTCAGGAGGACGGGACAATGATTTTTGACCTGAAAGAGAAAGGCAAATACTTCATCGAGACGTTCGGCAAAAACTATCTCGGCGAAGTGAAAGAGATCACGACCACCAGAGTCGTTCTCGTGAAATGTTCGTGGGTCGCGGACACCGGTCGATTCGGCGAGTTCATGCGAAAGGGCAAGCCGGCGGAAAACGAGCCGTACCCAGACGATTTCGAAGTGCAGGTGCCTCTCGCGTACATCGCAAACGTGACCGAGTGGCCGCACAAACTGGTTCGTGAAACGATTTAACTTTTCATCAAATGCAATCAACCTTCGCCCCGGATGATTGCACGCGAGGTTCCGATGATGGCCGGGCGATTCGAGTTTGGCAACGACCGCCGCGCGTTGATTCGCCGGATCCTGGTCGCGAACGATACGGATACGCGGAGAAGGAGATAGCGTGGCGAAGGCGACGGCGGAACCCGGCGAGAGACTGGACGACGCGGAGATTGCCGCCGTTCGTTCGCCGGTTCCGTCTCGCGAGTGGGTCTATCGCACGCTCGGAGAGTGGGCGGTGGATCTTTACCCGAACGCCATTGCGGCTCGACTCGTCATCGACATCCCGAACGGTGCGGCAGTGGCGTCGGCAAGTTTGCCGATCCCGCTGCCGGCTCCGTCCGACGCGACGGTCGAGGATCGCATCGTGTCGTTCCTGTCGGGCTTCCACCCAGAGACTTGGGTCAAAGGTCGGGTGATCGCGGCCGAGGTTGACATGGAGTACGGCGGTGGGCAGTTCGGCAAAGTGATGGCCGAACTGTCGAAGGTAAAAAAGATTTTGGAGTCAAATACCGCCGGTTATCGCTTGAAATCCTAGGGACGGCAGTGGGACGGCAGTGGGACGGCAGTGGTGTTGTGACGACGGCGGGTTAGGATGCTTCACGCGGGGACGACCACCCGCACCGCGATGGCGGCGGCAACGGCCCGACGGTTTCGCCGGCACCGTAAAAACGGCGGTTTGGTGGTCAAGACCGAGAGCGACGGAAGGCTGGCAGCGGTCCTAGACAAACGCGGCTTGCTGGAAGTACGGAAGGTCAGTCCGGCGTAGTACCCCGGATGGTCGCGAGACCTGTGCTGGTTCGACTCCAGCGGCCACCACTGACAACGCGACCCACATTCGCCGGCTTGTTTCTCATCTCGGACGGCGAGTAGGTGCGGCGTGGCCCCGGCCGTGTGGAACACGGGGCAGCTTTCACGGAGGGAGGTGGTCCAGTCTACGGGTTGAGGGATGCCGGAGCCTGTAACCGGCAGAGAACAGGCACTTGGGGGTCAAGGCAGAGAATGTCAGTCCGGCGTCGTACCCCGGACGGTCGCTTGCGACCTAATGCTGTGTGCAAATCCAGCGGCCCCCACTGCCCGCACGTCGCGGGCTTCACGAAGGAGAAGTGATGCGAAAGTTCCTGTTCGCCGGCGCTCTGGCGCTGGCTGCTCCGCTCTACGTCCACAGCGAGGCCCACGCCGGCAACTGCCGCCTATTCCCGCGACTCGCGGCCCGCACGGCGAAGCCCGCGACCTGCTCCACGCCCGTACCGTCGCGGCCCGTCGTCACGATGGCGAACGTCGGCCGGGCGGTCGTGACGGCACCGGCTAAGGTGCTGCGGGCGGTCGCGGGGCCGACGTGTGCGAACGGCGTGTGTAAGTAGCGACCCACCGCCCGGCCGGGCACTCGTGGTGCGGCCGTTGAGGGGACGGCACCGGCCGGGTGGGAATGTTTCAAACGAGCGAGAGGGGCGATGCGATGGCGGGCCAACTCGATTACACGAACCGACCGATTCCGGCGGACGAAACGCCGGAGACCGTAATCAAGGTCTGGAAAGTCTCGCCATCCGCCGCCGAATTCGACGACTACCTGATTCGCGGTTGGCAGGGCATGCTGACGTTCGTCCGTGACCAGATGGAACGGATGCTGGAGGACGTCGACGACGAAGCTACCGCCGCGAGCATCCATGTCGAGCTTGTGGAGATGACACGGCAAGAACTGGACGAAGCGGAGGACGACGTATGACCACCTACCGCCCGCTCCTCATCGCCGTCGCCCGGTTCGCCGTGGTAGCGATCCTCGGCGTCGTGCTGTTCGACCGTCTGCTCGCCTGGACCGTCGTCGAATGCCTCGCGTTCGCCGTCGGGTGCGCCGCCCTGGTGCTGCTCTGGATCGCGTTCAGCCTGACGGAGGAACGCCGGGAGAAATCGAAATGAATCAATTACCGCCTCGTTGTGAACGTTCGTGGATTCAGACTTTCACCGGCCGGCAGTTCTGGCCGCTAAATCCGCACGCCGATGACATCTGCATTGAAGACATCGCCCACGCACTCGCGAACAAGTGCCGGTACACCGGCCACACGCGGAGGTTCTACAGCGTCGCGCAGCACGCATGTCTCTGTTCGGATCACAGCCCGAATCCAAAGTGGGCACTGATGCACGACGCCAGTGAAGCGTACCTGCCCGACGTG
>CALBMG010000207.1 GCA_937896185.1 uncultured Microbacteriaceae bacterium
ATGGCGACCTTCCTAGAGTTCGACGACCTCAATCGCCTTCATCATTGTGGCATCAATTTCGCGCGCAACCCGGTCCAAAACCTCATCAGATACGCGCGAGTCGACAGTGAGGACCGACAGGGCCTCGCCGCCCAGACGCTGGCGGGCAATCTGCATGCCCGCGATGTTGATGTCGTGTGCGCCAAATTCGCGGCCATAAACAGCCACGATTCCGGGGCGGTCGGTGTAAATCATGACGATGAAGTGTTCGGCCATGGGGACCTCGACCTCGAAGCCGTTGATGCCCACAATCTTTTCGGCCTGCTTGGAGCCGGTCAACGTTCCCGAAACGGACACCTGCGAACCATCGACCAGAGTTCCACGGATTGTCAGAAGGTTGCGGTACTCGTCGCTCGACGTTTCCGTCACCAGGCGGACAGTCACGCCACGCTGTTCGGCGAGCAGGGGTGCGTTGACGTACGAAACCTGTTCGTTCGAAAGGGCCGAGAACACGCCCTTCAGTGCTGCAAGCTTGAGCACCGACACGTCGTGTGCTGCGATTTCGCCGCGAACCTCGACGTCGATTGCGGCGATCGCGTGGTGCGACAGTCCGGCAAAAACCTGACCGAGCTTTTCCATCAGAGGCAAACCGGGGCGGACCGTCGCATGAATTACTCCACCGGCCACGTTGACTGCGTCGGGAACGAGTTCACCGCTCAACGCCAGACGGGTGGACTTGGCGACAGCGATACCGGCCTTTTCCTGTGCCTCGTCGGTCGATGCACCGAGGTGCGGGGTTGCTTGCAGTGTGGCAACGTCGAGCAGGGGCGAACCCGTGGGGGGCTCCGACACGAAAACGTCGAGACCCGCACCGGCAATTGTGCCGGCGTTCAACGCCTCGACCAGTGCGGCTTCGTCGATGATTCCGCCTCGGCTGGCGTTCACGATGCGCAGACCGGGCTTTGCCATCGCGAACTCGGCGGCGCCAATCAAACCCGTGGTTTCGGGGGTCTTGGGGATGTGAATGGTGATGAAGTCGCTGCGTCGCATCAGTTCGGCCATATCGACCATCTGTACACCCAGCTGCTGTGCGCGGGCAGGAGGCACAAAGGGGTCGTAGGCGATCAGGGTGACACCGAAGCCCGAGAGACGCTCGGCGACGAGCGCACCGATGCGGCCGAGACCGACGATACCGATGGTCTTTTCGTACAGTTCCACACCGGTGAACTTGGAACGCTTCCACTCTCCGCGCTTCATGGACGCGTTGGCTTCGGGAATGTGGCGGGCCAGCGACAGGATGTGACCAATAGCCAACTCGGCAGCTGAAATAACGTTCGAGGTAGGTGCGTTGACCACCATGACGCCGGCCTGCGTGGCGGCCTTGATGTCGACGTTGTCGAGACCCACGCCGGCACGGGCGATAACGACAAGGTTCTTGCCGGCCTCAATCGCTTCAGCGTCCATCTGGGTCGCGCTGCGAATCAGCACGGCCTGAGCGGTAGCCAGTGCGGCGAGCAGAGCGGGACGGTCGGTGCCGTCCACGTTGCGCACATCGAAGTCAGGACCCAAGGCCTCGACAGTTGCGGGCGACAGTTCCTCGGCAATAAGAACGACAGGCTTGGTCACGGTTATCCTTCAACGAACGTGGGCGCGACATTCCAACGGAAATCCGTGCCCGAATTAATGGTTTCGGACCGCCACGATCGTTGGGGCAGCTTCCCCAATCTTAGCGCTCAAACGAGCGCTACTGACTGACGAAAAAGTCCAACACAATCTGGACCTCAATCTGCTTTTCGATGGCCAGCAGATTGATCGATGCCATTGCACTGAACGCAAAACCGGTGGTGAAAATCAGCGACATCATCGACGCACTCTGACGCCAACCCACCACGTTTGCAGCAACGTATGCCAGCACGGGGATGGCCACACCCGCAATGAGCACCGCCCACGGCACATTCGCGGAATCGACTCCATAACGGTCCAGGAAATAGGCGGGAATGTTGACCAAGTTGCCCACACCCTGCCACATCAGAAACGCGTAAAAAGCGCCAAAAAACACCATCAAGGACACACGGGTCACGATTCCCAGAGTCTGACGTTGTTCGATTACCTCGTCGCTCATACGACCACCCCGATCACCAGAGGCAACGGAAATGCGACAATCGCACCCACCACAAGCCACACCAGTCGACGCGTGGGACGACCGTGAGTCAACGCGATAACGGTGAAAAACCACAAGGGCGCTGCGGTGATCGCGAAGAACTCGGTAAACCGGGCAACAGATTCTTGGAATTTGTCATCGAAGATCATCGGGTTGGCACGCACTGCGAAAAGCCAGGCAACGGCCTCGGCTAGGTAAATTGCACCGAGCACCGCCATGGCAACGAATCGAGGCTCCACGCGAGTGGAGCTCTTCGGGCTGACATCAATGTTCACCAGTAAAGACTAATCCCTGCACATGGTGTCGAATTTTCTCACGCCGTCCGTCCAAACAGTTGCCACACAAGCAACGAGGGCCCACCTGACGGTGAGCCCTCGTTGTGCGTTTACGCGGGGGTTTAGCGCTCGGCCGAACCCTCGGTGTAGTCAGCGTCAGCCTGCTTCCACGCGAAGAGCGAACGCAGCTTGCGGCCGGTTGCCTCGATGGGGTGAGCTTCGCCTGCTGCGCGCAGAGCCTTGAACTCGGGTGCGCCAGCATCCTGGTCGTTGATGAAGCGGGTAGCGAAAGCACCCGACTGGATGTCTGCGAGGACAGCCTTCATGTTTTCCTTGACCGAAGGGTCGATGACGCGGGGGCCAGACACGTAGTCGCCGTATTCAGCGGTGTCGGAAACCGACCAACGCTGCTTGGCGATGCCACCCTCGTACATGAGGTCAACGATGAGCTTTAGCTCGTGCAGAACCTCGAAGTAAGCAACCTCAGGCTGGTAGCCAGCCTCGGTCAGGGTCTCGAAACCGTACTGGATCAGCTGCGAAGCACCACCACAGAGAACTGCCTGCTCGCCGAAGAGGTCGGTCTCGGTCTCTTCGGTGAAGGTGGTCTTGATGGTGCCGGCACGGGTGCCGCCGATTGCGCGTGAGTAGCTAAGAGCTAGTGACTGTGCGTGACCGGTAGCGTCCTGCTCGATTGCGAATAGGTTTGGCACACCCTTGCCTGAGATGTATTCACGACGAACGAGGTGACCTGGGCCCTTAGGGGCAACTAGGAAAACGTCAACGTTCTGAGGTGGCTTGATTAGTCCGTAACGGATTGAGAAACCGTGACCGAAAACAAGAGCGTCGCCTGCTTCGAGGTTTGCTTCGATTTCTTCTGCGTAAACGTGGCGCTGGATTGGGTCTGGAGTCAAGATCATGATGACGTTAGCCCACTTAGCTGCCTCAGCAACGGTAAGAACCTTAGGCCCTGCTCTTCAGCGGCTGCCTTTGATTTCGATCCTTCTTTTAGACCGACGACAACATCAACGCCTGAGTCCTTAAGGTTTAGCGAGTGTGCGTGACCCTGAGAACCGTAACCAATGATGGCTACCTTACGGCCCTGGATGATTGAGAGGTCTGCGTCCTTGTCATAGAAGATTTCAGCCACTGTTCTA
>CALBMG010000208.1 GCA_937896185.1 uncultured Microbacteriaceae bacterium
AGACCGACGAGCACGGCTCCGCCCTTTCGCAGCTGCGAGATGGTGAATGCATCGTCGGTGGCGACGAGGTCGCGGAACGCGGGCGAGCCCGATGCGACGGTCAGGCCTCGGGCCTTGTAGCTGTTCTTTGCGGTGTAGGGGATGCCGTCCAGCGGTGACAGGGTTTCGCCCTGAGAGCGACGCTGATCCGAGGCGCGGGCTTCGGCAAATGCGTCGGGGTTCAGCACGGGTACAGCGTTGAGGGTGATTCCGTGGCGGTCGTAGAAGGCGATGCGGTTCATGTATTCGGCGACGAGTTCGACGCTGGTGACCTCGCCCGATTCCAGAGCGGCACGCAATTCGGCAATGCTTTTTTCTACAACGTTGTATTGATGCATCCGTTCAGAATACTGTGCAAACCCGAGGGTCAACTATTCGGTATCGGACCTGTTGTGTAATTGGCGAGACCACGCACAACGGCTGTGCGCTGAAACAAAAACTGTGCGCCGAAACTATGTGTCGATTCGGTCCAGCAGCCCGGCGCGGACTTCGGGCCATTCGTCGACAGTTATCGAATACACCGCGGTGTTGCGCAGGGTGCCGTTCGGCATCACCATGTCGTTGCGCAGCAGTCCGTCCTGTTTCGCCCCCAGTTTGCTGATCGCGGCACGGGACTGGGAGTTCATTTCGTGGGTGCGCAGTTCCACCGCGTTGCACTGCAATACCTCAAACGCATACTGGAGCATCAACAGTTTCATCTCGGGGTTGATGTGTGTTCCGTGGACAGATTTTGCCAACCAGGTGGAACCGATTTCGACCTTTTTGTTGTCGAGGCGCATGTTCATGAACGTGGTCATGCCGACCGGTGTCCCCGTGGTGGCGTCGATCACGGTGAACGGCATCATGCTGCCCGACGTATACAGACCGAGTCGTCGGTCGATTTCCGCGGTCATTCCGTCGCCGTTAGGGATGAAGGTGTACCACAGGCCCGAGAGTTCGTCGCGGTCGCTGATTCGCGCCAGTTCGTCACGGTGCGCATGGTTCAGTGGTTCCAGTCGAACGTGGGTTCCGTCCAACACGGGCATCTCGGGAAGAGTCATGAGCCCAGTTTAGGCAGGGGCTAGTGTGGGGAGACGACACGGGAGGACGGCACCGATGGGCTGGATGCGACGCTACAGCGCCGACCTGCTGTTGCTGGGTGTCGCTGTCGTGTGGGGCAGTAGCTATCTGGCCGCCAAGGTGTTGACCGACCACGGTTCC
>CALBMG010000209.1 GCA_937896185.1 uncultured Microbacteriaceae bacterium
GTGACTGGAGTTCAGACGTGTGCTCTTCCGATCTACCAGCCGCTTCCCGCGGTGCCATAAACCTCGACGCCCAACGAGTTGGGAACACCGTGTGCGATACGGCTGAGCGAAACCTGCGAAATCGCACCGGATTCGTGTACGGCGGTGACCAGTGCGACGTCGTCGTTCGTGACGGGGCCGCGCTCGGTCGAGGTGGATGCGCCGTGGCCGACGGATCCCGCAGCGGCGACGGGACGTTCCGTGATGACGGTGCGAAGGCTGGCGCTGGTCACCTCGGCAATGTCACCGGCCACAAACTGCAGTGCGTCGATGGCGTGAGCTCCGATGTCAAGAAGTGCGCCCGGTCCTGCCTGCGAGCTGGCGTACCGCCACGAGAGGGCGCCGCTGGGGTCCGATGCGTAGTCGGCGTGGTACCACGCGCGTGCGGTGTGAATCGTGCCGAACATTCCGCTGTGGGCGGCCTGTGCCAGGGCTGCGAGTCCGGGAAGTCGGCGGAACGAGAACCCGACACCCAGAATGGCGTCAGAGGCTTCGGCCAGTGCTGTCAGTGCGCCCGACTCGGTCGAGTCGCGGCCGATCGGCTTTTCTGCGAACACGTGCTTGCCCGATGCGATGACCTTAGGCAGGATTTCGGCGTGCAGGAAGTTGGGCAATGCCACGCTGATGACGTCGACGTCCGAATTGATGAGGTCGTCAATGTTTTCCAGGGCGGTCTGGAATCCGTAACGGTCGGCGACCTTCTGTGCGAGTGCGAGGTTGGGGTCGGCGATTGCGTACAGTTCGACGCGGATGGTGTCGCTGACCGACATCGAAGCGTTGCGGTAACCGAATGCGTGTGCCTGTCCGGCCATTCCGGCACCGATGATGCCGACTTTCAGGGTTGTGGTCATGATGAGTCCTGTTCGTTGAGGTTGTGGGGATTAGTTAAAGCGGACGGGGGTTGTAAGGCCCTCGATGTATGCACGGGTGCGTTCAGCGATTTTGCGGGGCTCGCTGAAATCCTTCAGCGGGTACATGTCCTGCTCGATGATCGCGAAAATGCCGGGGGTGTGGGCGTTGGCCTCGGCGAGGATTTCGGCATAGTCGGGGGTGCCGAAGGGTGGTTCGACCATGACGCCCATCGATACGGCGTCGACGAACGAGATTTCGTTTTTGAGGACGTCGGCGAGGATATCGGGGTGGACCTGCTTGAGGTGCAGGTATCCGATTCGGGTCGAGAATTCACGAATCAGGCGCACATTGTCACCCCAGTAATAGGCGAAGTGGCCGGTGTCGAGGCACAGGTTCATCCATCGCTCGTCGGTTCCGTTCAGAAGTCGGACGATTTCGTTGTACGAACCTACGGGGGTTTCGGCGTGCGAGTGGAATTGCTGCCGTAGTCCGAATTCTTCGAACAGGCGTTGGCCCAGCGCGTTGTGGCCGGTGCACAGCGCGGCCCATTCCTCGTCGGTGAAGGTGCGGGGGCTGGACACGTGTCCGTGGTGGTCGCGCTGCCACATTTCGGGTATCACGATGAGGTGTTCGGCTCCCAGTGACTGCACGAGTGCGGCGACGTCGCGAATTCCGTCCCACTGGTCATCGATGCTCGAGCCGCCGCGGTGGAGTCCGGTGAACACAGTGCCACCGGACACGATCAGGCCTCGTGCGGCGAGGTCGTCGGCGACTTGATTGTGGTCGGTGCCGAGGTATCCGTAGGGGCCGATTTCGGTGAAGGTGTATCCGGCGTCGCGGACCTCGTCAAGGTATTGTGCGGGGCCAGGTTGTGCGTCGTCGACGGCGTTCCAGACGCCCCAGGAGTCGGGGGCGATACCGATTCTGGCGAGAGGTGCGGTGTTGTCGGTCATGGTGTCCTCGGGGTTCGTGGGAGGTGTTGCACATAATCTAGAGCGCTCTAGTTAGTATTGTCAATACCGTACCCCAAAGGAGAACCGTGAGCCGCATCACCATGGAAGACGTCGCGCGTGAAGCGGGCGTCTCGCGGGCTCTCGTGTCGATTGCTTACCGTGACGCCGTCGGTGTCAGTGACGCAACCAAGGCGCACATCATCGATGTGGGGACCCGACTGGGGTATGTTCCGAACCGTATTGCTGCACGCCTTGCGAGTAAAAATGTGGACACCGTGGGGGTATTCCTGCAGGACCTGCACAACGAAGTCTTCGCAGACGTTTTCGACGGAATCCGCGACATCATCGATGACTCCGATGCACAGCTGGTGTTGGCCGTTGGGCGAATCGATGGCAGCGGAGACGCGGCAGCCATCAGGGCACTGTTCGAGAGCCGGGTTGATGTCATCATCGCCGCAGGTTTGATGATGACCGATTCCGAGGTTCGCGCCGTTGCTCAGGGAACGCCGCTGATCAGCGTGACCCGTGATGTGCCGGGAATCGATTCCGTGTGCGCCGACGATGTCGCCGGTGGCACCATCGCGACAGCACACCTGATCGAATCCGGCCACACCAACATTGTGTTTCTCTCGAACCCACAAACCCAGGGATATCAGGGGCGACAGCGTGGATATCTCGAGGCGATCACCGCAGCGGGACTCGAGCCTCGAATTGTTCCGGTCACCTATGACCGTCACGACGCCGAGGTCGCCGCGGGACTCATCGTGGATTCACCGCACCCACCCACCGCGTTTTTCGCACACAACGACCAGACGGCACTGGGTGTGCTTGACGCCATCGTGTTGCGCGGGCTGCGACCCGGCAAGGACATCGCGGTGGTGGGGTATGACAACACGTCGCTGAGCCAGGCGCCCGTGATTGCGTTGACCACGGTTGATCCGCACAGCATCGAGCTGGGGCGATCGGCGGCTCGTCAGGCTTTGACCAGAATGGCGGACGCTGCTGGAGACGACGCCGCAGAAGCACGAGTCAGCATCGTGCACGAACCCACACTGGTTGCTCGCGCCTCGACGGCTCGATAGCAACCGGGACTAGTCGACCCCGATGTCCTCATTCCAGAGGGTGGGGTTGTCCTCGATGAACGCGGCCATCATGGCGACAAGTTCGGGTTGGTTCATCACGGTCACATCGCAACCGTGTTCGGCGATCCAGTCCTGACCGCCCATAAAGTTGATGTCGTCACCGACGAGCACGCGACCAATGCCGAACTGACGTACCAGGCCCGAGCAGTACCAACAGGGTGACAGCGTGGTTGCGAGGGTTACTTTGGCGTAGCTGCGCTGGCGGCCCGCGTTGCGGAATGCGCTCGTTTCGCCGTGCATCGAGGCGTCACCGTCCTGTACGCGCAGGTTGTGTCCGCTGCCCAACAGTCGATGATTCTCGTCGAACAGTGCGGCGCCGATGGGGATTCCGCCCTCGGACGCACCGGAAACAGCCTCGGCTATGGCAACCTGCATCTTTTCTTCGTCGGTGACGAAAATTTGACCGATTGCGTAGTTCATAGCCGAGGCCTTCCGTGTGAGTGGGGTTACTTCTTCAGTGCCTTGAACAGCACTGCATAGATGGCGGCTGCGGTGAAGAAGCCGACGGGTGCTGCGAGGTCACCGATGGGGTATGCCGCAGCGATGGGTCCGGTGTACAGGACCTGGTTGGCGAAGCCCCAGATGCCGAAGCCGGCACCGGCGATCAGAGCGATCAGACCGGCGAGGTTTTCGTGCTTCGAGCCTTCGGCGATCAGGCCGCTGATGTCCTGACCCTTGCGCAGCAGGCGGTCAACGACGACGATGCCCAACCACGGTGCAACCCAGTAGGCCACGACGAGGAGGAAGCCTTCAAAGGCGTGTCCCAGGTCGTTGATTGCCGAGAATGCGACGAGGGTACCGACGACACCCGAGACGAGTGCCACGATGGCGCGACGAGTCTTTGCACCGAGCTTGACGCCAGCTGCGAGGATCGACAGCGAGCCCGAGTAGATGTTGAGCACGTTGGCCGAGACCGAACCCACGGCGATGCACAGCAGGACGATGGGCGCGAACCATGCACCGACCGAAGCCGACAGGGTGTCGGCGAACAGCGAGGTGGGGTTGACGTGCTCGTCGTAGACGGCGCCGGTGACGATGGTGACGAATGCTGCACCGACCGACATGAGGATGGTGGTCGAGAAGAACATTCCCAGTGCTGCAGCCCAGCCCAGCTGGCGCGAGTTGGTGTTCGCGGGCAGGTAACGGGTGTAGTCCGAAGCGAAGGGGGTCCAGCCTGCGGTGTAACCGTATGCGGCACCGGCGGTAAGGGTGAATCCTACGAAGTCGGGGACGGGGTTGTCCGAGTCCATGGGGGCTGCGCCGAGGTTTGCGCTGCTGAAGATCGCGATGGTTGCGATGGCGAACACGACGAGCAGCACATAGAACGCGTAGCGCTCAAAAACGTGGATGAAGTTGTGGCCGATGAGGGCGATCACGATTTGTGCTGCAGCGATGATCAGCAGAGCGATGGTGATGTCAATGCCCGACATGCTCGAGAGTGCGAATGCGCCCGAGAGCGAATTGACGGCGAACCAGCCCACACCTGCGGTGACGACGACGAGTGCCGAGGGCAGTGCGTTGCCGATGCGACCGAATGCGGTGCGGCTGAGGACCATCTGGGGGACGCCGAGCTTGGGGCCCCAGGTAGAGAGCCAACCGTGGGTGATGACGCCGAGACCGTTACCGACGGCGATGGCGAGTGCGGCCTGCCAGAAGCTGAGTCCGAAGTACATGACTCCGAGCATTCCGACGAAGATGGTCGCGAACTCGAGGTTGGGCGAGGACCATACGGTGAACAGGTGCCAGGCCTTGCCGTGACGCTCGTTTGCCGGGATGGGCTCGATGTCGTTTGTTTCGATTGTGGACGCGTTTGCGCCAGAAGTTTTGTTAACCATTTGTTCATTTTATTGACCTGTTTGCTCATTTGCGCAGTCGAGTTGCCGTCATTATTCGGTCCCTGACGAAACTTGGCTCTGACCGCAGTTTTGCACTCCGTGCCCGAATTTAACGGTGCTCGGCGGTATTCGGGGCGTAAGTTAGGGGAGTGAATTCTTCAACTGGTTTCGACTTTTCGGGCCTCCGCCGTTGGCCCGACATCGAAGCCCCAGAACTTGTCGCCGTTGATGCCGCGGACCGGCTGATGGTGCAGCACATGACCGAGGCGATCGAGTCGGGAATTGTGTCGGACGACGTTCTCGCCGAATCCGTGGTCGTGCTCGGCGATAACTATGGAGCGCTCACGCTGGGAACATTGGCACTGTTCGCCGAGGGTCAGCCCATGCACATTCGTGTGCACCAGGATTCGCGTGCCGGCGAAATCGCACTCGCCGCAAACCTCGACGACGTCCGCCACCAGATCCCCGAAAACCACACATACACGAACCTCACGCTCGGGCCCGAATTGGTTCGAGGCGCTCGACTCGTTCTCATGCGACTTCCTCGCTCGCTTGCGCAGCTCGACGAATGGTGTGCGCTGGTCGCGGCCTACGCCTCGGAAGATGTTGTCGTTATTTCCGGCGGCCGCATTAAACACATGACCGTCACAATGAATGACGTCTTCGATCGATACTTCGGTGAACGCCACATCAGCCACGCGGTCCAAAAATCTCGTGTCATTCGATCGTCACGGCCTCGATCCGTCGAGGGTCTACGGGGACTCGAGGCGTGGCCCCAGTCGACGGCCCACCCCGAATTGGGGCTCACCGTGTGCGCCTCGGGTGGTGTCTTTGCGGGATCCAGTATTGATATCGGCACGCGGGTGCTGCTCGGCGAATTGCACAGAACGCCCGATGCCCCTCGGGTAATCGATTTGGGGTGCGGGTCGGGAATTTTGGCCGCCCGATATGCGTCACTGCACCCGGATTCCACGGTGATT
>CALBMG010000210.1 GCA_937896185.1 uncultured Microbacteriaceae bacterium
ACGCCAACCCCGATCGTGGAACACTCGCTGAACGAGTACCCCGTGCGACCCGCTACACCATTCGTGATGTCGTCAACAAGGCACCGAGCATCTCGTCGTTCACCGATTTTTCCGAGTTCGTGTCGCGCGATTCAACCCGACTCGATGTCCTCGCATCGGATTCCGACCCCGCGCTGTCCGAAGCGTTCGACGAGTTTGACTACAACATCGTCGCCGACATCACGTCGCGGTATTACTCGATCGTGCTGACGGACTGCGGTACCGGCATCGTGCATTCCGTCATGCGACCGACCCTGCAGCGTGCAAACTCGCTCGTCATTGTGTCGGGTGGCTCTATAGACGAGGCGCGCCTCGCGTCCGAGACCCTGACCTGGTTGGAAACCAACGGTTATGCCGAACTGGTGAAAAACTCTGTTGTGGCACTCAACACGGCGACACAGGGAACGGTTCTGGTCAAACTGGACGAGATCGAAAACCACTTCCGCTCGCGCGTTCGTGAAGTTGTCCGCATTCCCTACGACGACCACATTGCCGCTGGGTCCGTGATCACATGGGGGAAGCTGAGCAAGCTGACCCGTGAATCGGTCACCCTGCTTGCGGCTCTCGTGGTCGAGGGCATCCAGACCTCGACAAAGTAATGCCTGTACGCGATATTCGCTACTTCGGCGACCCCGTTCTGCGCAGCGCCACGGATCCGATTAATCGAATCGACGATTCGGTTCACCGTCTCGTGCGGGACCTGCTCGACACGGTCGCTGTTCCTGGTCGTGCGGGTGTCGCCGCCACCCAAATCGGCGTGGGGCTTCGCGCATTTAGCTACAACGTGAACGGGGTAATCGGTTACGTCCTCAACCCTGTGTTGGTGGAGGTGCGGGGGGAGCCTCGCCTGGTCGACGAAGGGTGTCTGTCAGTCCCCGGTTTCACCTTCCCTCGCATGCGATACCCGTTTGCCCGTGTGACGGGCACAGATCTCAATGGCCAACCCGTCGAATTGTCGGGCGAGGGGCTGCTGGCGCAGGCCTTGCAACACGAGACGGACCACCTCGACGGCAAACTTTACATTGAGGGTCTAGAACCAGAGACCAAACGCGAGGCAATGCGCCACATCCGTCAGGCAACCTGGTTTCGGGTCGCCTGACACAACAACTCATGTGGCGATTACGCCCCGAGTTCCTCGGAATCCACGCTGTCGCCATAGAGCGCGTCGATCTCTGCGCTGAAGTCGTTCACAATCACAGCGCGCTTGATGCTCATCTTCGGGGTCAGGTGGCCGCTCGCCTCGGTGAATTCGGTGGGAAGCACCACGAACTTGCGAATTGACTCGGCGCGCGACACGCGCTTGTTTGCGCGGTCTACTGCAGTCTGAATTTCGGCGAGAACCTGCGGGTGCTGCGATGCTTCCTCGGCAGACATGTTGGGGTCAAGTCCCACGTTGTGCAGCCACACGGGCAGCATCTCCATGTCGAGAGTGATCAGTGCTCCCACAAATGGGCGACGGTCGCCGACGACCACACACTGCCCGACCAGAAGGTTTGCTCGAATGGGGTCTTCGAGCACAGGGGGTGCGACATTCTTACCACCCGCTGTGACGATGATTTCCTTTTTTCGACCGGTAATCGTCAGGTAGCCGTCGTCGTCGAATGAACCGATGTCACCGGTGCGGAACCAGCCATCCTGCAGAACTTCGTTGGTGGCTTTCGCGTTTTTCCAGTAACCCTGGAAGACGTTGATGCCCTTGACGAGGATCTCGCCGTCGTCCTCGGTGCGTACCGAGATGCCGGGCAGAACGGGGCCCACGGTGCCGATCTTGAACTTGTGAGCGAGGTTGATGGTGGCCGGTGCGGTGGTCTCGGTCAGCCCGTAACCCTCGAGGACGCGGAAACCGAGGCTGCGATAGAAGTGGCCCAGGCGGCTGCCCAGAGGGGCGGAGCCACTGATGGCATACACAACTTTGCCGCCCAGCGCGTGACGCAGCTTGGACAGAACCAGTTTGTCGAGAACGGCGAACTGCAGCTTCAGGCCCAGCGGGACCTTACCGGCGTCCAGAGCCCGCGAGTACGCGATT
>CALBMG010000211.1 GCA_937896185.1 uncultured Microbacteriaceae bacterium
CGGACAACTCGGAGTCCGCCATCGCTACACTTTCCGCCGACGGTGCCGGATCCTGGGGACCGAGACGGCGCATCACCGCGAGCGCCGAGAACCGTTTACGGCGGTAGTTTGCCACCACAAAACCTGCAATACGGTACAACCACGGTAGTTCTTCGCCGCTCGTCACCGCATCCCGTTTGCGCCATGCGATAGCAAAAACGTCTGCCGTGAGGTCCTCGACGTCGTCGCGTTCCACGCGGCGTGACATGAAACGTGCCACCGCGGGCTGATGTTCACGGAACCGTTCCGCAAAATCTTCGGGCGACATCGCGCCTCCTCACAGTTGTTCTACTGTGACTATGTCACGAACAGAAGACATCTTTCGGAATTGCCCTGACCTATTCTGGTCAGATGGAAACCTATATCGCCGGACTGTTCGCGGGCTTCGCCCTGATTATTGCGATCGGCGCCCAGAATGCCTATGTGCTGCGACAGGGGCTAACCCGCAATCACGTGGTTCTTGTCGTACTTGTGTGTGCGGTCGCCGATGCCCTGCTGATTCTGGCAGGTGTTGCCGGATTTGGCGAAGTGGTGCGTGCAGCGCCGATGGTGCTTGAAATTTTCCGCTGGGTGGGTGTCGCCTACTTGACCTGGTTTGCCGTTAAGTCCTTAATCAGCGCAACCCGGCCTCACGTGCTGTTGCCATCCGAGGTGGAACCCAAATCCCGCAAAGTGGTGTTCTTCACCGTCCTCGCCTTCACCCTGCTGAACCCCCACGTGTACCTCGACACCGTATTGCTGTTGGGTTCCTTGGGCAACCAGTTCGGTGAAGGTCGTTGGCTTTTCGCCGGTGGCGCAATGAGCGCGAGCCTGATCTGGTTTTCGACCATCGGTTTCGGTGCCCGTGCTGCAGCGGGACTGATGTCACGCCCCATTTTTTGGCGAATCTTGGATTCCCTGATTGCCGTGGTCATGATCACGATCGCAATCACCCTCGTCACCAGCGACCTGGGCTAGGTCCGTCCGCCGGACATCGCACCTGCGTTGCTGCGCCATTCTTCCCGGCGCAACCCGCCACTATTCCGCTGAGCGGTGGCGCTTCAGTGGTTTATGCTGTTTTCCTGCGAGATAGCTTCCCGCAACAACCATCGGGAACCCGACGATGATTCCCTGGGTGATCGGTTCGTTCAGCAGCCAGACCCCCAGGGTTGTGGCGACGAGCAAGTTCACATACGTGATCAGCGACGAGCGACGCGGTCCAATGATTTTGAACAGCTCGAAGTACAACACGAAAGCCAGCGCGGAACAGACGACACCCAAAATAATCACCGCAACCCACTGATGAACCTCAACGCCGGCAGAAATGTCGGCGATCAGTGTGGGAACGGCGACCGGCGTGTAAATCACGGCCACAAACACCATCGCCAATGCTATGACGGCCAGTGTCGACGTGTCCGCCATTTTGCGTGACGCGATTACTGGGGCAACGGCATAACCGATTGCCGCACCCGCCAGCATGAGTACCGGCAGCAATTCGATGTGGCCACTGAGGGCGTCCAAACCAATCAACGACACGACTCCGGTGAAACCAATCACCAAACCGAGGATGGTCAGTGGGTGCCACGCAGCCTTTTCGCCCAGCACACCCATGATGAATGCGGAAATGAAGGGGATTGTGGTCATCATTAGGCCCACAAAGCTGGTCGAAATCGAGTGCTCCGCCTCGGTGATGAACCACCAGGGGAACACCATTTCCAGTACGGCAAACACCAGCACCCATTTCCATTGACGAAATGCTTGAACAAGCACGCCGCGTTTGATGGCGATGGGGATCAGAATCACAGCTCCCATGACTACGCGCAGCCACACAATGCTCGCGGTGCTGAACGCTTCGTTCGCGATTGCGATAAAAAAGTAGGGGATACCCCAGACAATTCCGGTGGCGAGGAAATAGAAGAGGCCGCGCTGCGTCATATCTTCAGGCTATCGGAGTCGACAGTTACCGAGGAACGCAGAAGGCCCGCCATTTCTGACGGGCCTTCTAGATTTGTGGAGACTAGGGGAATCGAACCCCTGACCTCCTGCTTGCAAAGCAGGCGCTCTACCAATTGAGCTAAGTCCCCGGATGGTCCGATTTCTCGAACCGAGTGGGGCTACCAGGACTTGAACCTGGGACCTCTTCGTTATCAGCGAAGCGCTCTAACCACCTGAGCTATAGCCCCAAACCTCAACGAGCGTATCGCGTTTTGCTCGTAAGTCAAAATCCTGGAGTGATATTAAGTTTAGTCGTTCGAGAATGTCACACGAACACCGCCGGTGATGCGCACAACAACGTTGAACGCTAACGAGCCTACGGCTCCCAGTGCGGTTCCACAAATCAGGTTAACGACCGCGGTGAGCACCGAGAACAGCAGCACCGAGGGGAACGAGAGCAGATCCGAGAGCCCGGTTCCGTCGGTTCCGACCATGGCGTTGACCAGTTCATCGATCTTGCCGAGCACACCGACGACGGTGAGCAGCAACCACGAGAGCAGCGATACCGCGGCGAGGATGATGGACACGAATGCCGATACGACGAACGAGTTCTTGACTGCTGACCAGAAGTCAATGTGGACCAGTCGCAGTCCGACCTGCTTTTCGATTTTCTTAGTCACCGTCTGTCACCGCTTCCGTTTCGGTTGATTCGTCCGCATCATCTGCGTCCGAGTTTGAGTCTAGATTACGCTCCGAGTTCCGGGCGATGGCCAGAATCTGGTCTCCGGCGTCGGGCTTTGCAAACACAACACCCATGGTGTCGCGTCCCTTTGCGGGAACCCCGTCCGCCTGTGAGCGCACTACCTTGCCCGATTCCATGATGACGAGGACTTCGTCGTTGTCCTGAACAATCAGGCCACCGGTCAGGCCGCCACGTTCGTCGGTAAGTTTCGCCACCTTGATGCCGAAACCGCCACGGTTCTGCACACGGTACTGGTCCACGCTGGTGCGCTTTGCAAAACCGGACTCGGTGACGACGAACACGTATCCTTCATCCGAAATAACGTCGGCGGACAGCAGGGTATCGCCGTCGCGCAACGCAATGCCCTTCACACCCGCGGTCTTGCGACCCATGGGGCGAAGCGCCGTGTCGTTTGCTTCGAATCGCAACGACATGCCGTTCTTGGTGACGAGCAGGATTTCGGAATCCGAATTCACGAGCATTGCCGACACAACCTCGTCGAGGTAGGTGTGCATGCCGTCGTCGTCGACGACGAGCTGGCCGTCGGCGTCCTTCAGTTTCTCGATTTCGATGGCGAATACTCCACCGGAACGGTTGGTGTTGTATTCCGACAGCTTGGTCTTCTTTACCAGGCCCTTACGCGTGGCGAGTACCAGGTATTCGGCGACATCGTATGCGGGAATGTCCATGATCTGGGCAATGTTTTCACCGGGCTGCAAGGCCAACAGGTTGGCAACATGCTGACCCTTGGCGTCGCGTGCGGCTTCCATGACTTCGTACGTCTTGGTGCGGTACACGCGGCCCTTGTCGGTGAAGAACAACAGCCAGTGGTGGGTGGTAGTCACGAAGAAGTGCTGAACCACATCGTCGGCGCGAAGGTTTGCGCCCTTCACGCCCTTGCCGCCGCGCTTTTGCGAGCGGTAGTTGTCGCTGCGGGTGCGCTTGATGTAACCCGAGCGGGTGACGGTGACGACCATTTCTTCTTCGGGGATCAGGTCTTCGTTGCTCACGTCGCCACCAAAACCGTACATGATTTCGGAACGACGGTCGTCGCCGTACTTGGCGACAACATCGGTGAGTTCGCTGCTGATGATCTCCCGCTGAAGTGCTTCGCTGGCCAAAATTGCCTTGAATTCAGCAATCTGTCGCTCGAGTTCTTCGGCCTGGTCCTGAATTTTCTGTCGTTCGAGGGCCGCGAGGCGACGCAACTGCAGGTTCAAAATCGCCATGGCCTGCACGTCGTCGATCGACAACAGGTCAATCAGTCCCTGCTTTGCGTCATCCACTGTGGGCGACTTACGAATCAGTGCGATGACCTCGTCCAAAGCCTCGAGCGCTTTGAGGTAACCGCGCAAGATGTGGGCGTCGGCTTCTGCCTTGTTCAGCCGGAACTGGGTGCGGCGAACAATGACCTCGACCTGGTGGCGAACCCAGTGCGTGATGAATTGGTCGATTGTCAGGGTGCGGGGAACACCATCAACGATTGCCAGCATGTTCGCGCCGAAGTTGTCCTGCAGCTGAGTCATGCGGTACAGGTTGTTCAGCACAACCTTGGCCACGGCGTCACGCTTCAGCACAATAACCAGTCGCTGGCCGGTACGGCCACTGGTTTCGTCGCGAATATCGGCGATTCCCTGGATTTTTTGTTCTTTCACCAGGTCGGCGATCTTGATGGCCAAATTGTCGGGGTTCACCTGGTACGGAAGTTCGGTGACAACGAGGCAGGTGCGGCCACCGATTTCTTCGGTCGATACGACGGCGCGCATGGTGATCGATCCGTGACCGGTGCGATACGCCTCTTGGATGCCCTTCGTTCCCAAAATCTGTGCGCCGGTCGGGAAATCGGGGCCCTTGACGCGTTCCAGAATTGCATCGAGCAGTTCGGTGGGCGTTGCCTCGGGGTTTGCCAGGTGCCACAGTGCGGCGTCCGCTACTTCACGAAGGTTGTGCGGCGGAATGTTGGTCGCCATACCCACGGCGATACCGACGGATCCGTTGACCAAAAGGTTGGGGAAACGTGCGGGCAACACCGAAGGCTCTTGGGTGCGACCGTCATAGTTGTCCTGGAAATTGACGGTGTCTTCGTCGATATCGCGCACCATCTCCATTGCCAACTGCGCCATACGAGTTTCGGTGTATCGGGGTGCTGCGGCACCGTCGTTTCCGGGGGAGCCAAAGTTTCCCTGGCCTGCAGCCAGCGGGTATCGCAGGCTCCACGGCTGAACGAGTCGAACCAGTGCGTCGTAAATTGCCGAGTCACCGTGTGGGTGGAACTGTCCCATGACGTCACCGACGACACGCGAACACTTCGAGAATGCCTTATCGGGTCGGTATCCGCCGTCAAACATCGCATAGATCACACGACGGTGAACGGGCTTCAATCCATCGCGAACATCGGGAAGCGCACGACCCACGATCACGCTCATGGCGTAGTCAAGGTAGGAACGCTGCATCTCCATCTGCAGGTCGACCTGCTCGATGCGGCCGCTGGGGTTCAGTTCTTCGCTCATCAGTGTTGTCCTTTAATTCCGCCCCTAGATGTCGAGGAAGCGGACATCCTTTGCGTTCTGCTGAATGAATGTGCGACGAGCATCCACGT
>CALBMG010000212.1 GCA_937896185.1 uncultured Microbacteriaceae bacterium
CGCCGCCGAGCTGGGGGACCATCTTCGTATCGTCCACGAGCAACAAGCGGTTGTCGCGCATGATTTGGTGACACTTGTGGCAAAGTCCGAGAGCGCAGCATTTATTGATCAGGCAAACACAGATGCGTTAGCCCGCCACGCCGTTACAATTACGGAACAGGCTCGAACTGCGTTGACTGATTTGCGCCGCGCTATGACTGTCTCGCTTCAGGGGTTCGAGTCTGTTTCCGCATGGCCTTCACTCGAAACCGTTGCTGAGTTGTTTGCGGAAATCGAAAAATCAGGTCTTGTCATTGATTTCACTGAGTCGGGTACTCGATTCCCGCTCTCGTCCTCAGCAGAATTAGCGGTTTATCGCATCGTGCATGAGGCACTCGATAACGCCAGACGTCATGGAGGTGCGGGCACCGAAGTTGCCGTCGCCATGGTCTGGACCACCGATGGACTGTCTATCAAGATTGAGGATGATGGTATCCGTGCAGAGGCGCGCAGATTGGCTGCCTCGGGAATTTCTGATGATTCTCTTGACGTGTCCATTGAATCGGATCAGCGCGCACTGGTTGAGGACACGACAGGCCGCGGTATTAGTGAAATGAAGGCTCGCGCAGCATCGTTTGATGGCGTGGTTGTAACACAGCGCGTACCCGGTGTGGGTTTTAGCCTGACAGCTTCGTTCCCCACTCTGCGTTTCGCTCTCGACCCCAAGATCAGCACCGAGTAAAGAGATGGATATCACTTCGCGCAAAACCGTGTCGATGGGACTCAGCGTTGCTGCCGCGGTCAGTCTTTACGGAATTTCATTCGGTGCATTGTCTGTCGCGAGCGGGCTGGATGTCTGGCAAACTCAATTTCTCAGCATCGTAATGTTTTCAGGCGGCTCTCAGTTCGCCGTAATTGGCCTCATCGCATCAGGTGCCGCCGGTGGCTCTGCCATCACCTCTGCAGCGCTTCTGGGGGTTCGGAACACGTTGTATGCGGTGACAATGGCTCCCACGATTGGTCCCGGGCTTTGGAAGCGTCTTCTGGCTGGTCAACTCACGATTGACGAGAGCACTGCTGTCTCATTGTCGCAGAGCGAGCTACAGCACAAGCGTCTGGGTTTTTGGGTAACCGGCATCGGTGTTTTTATCGGCTGGAATGCGATGACATTTCTCGGGGCGGTTCTCGGTGACGCTGTCGGTGACGTCCGAGCTTTCGGATTGGATGCTGCCGCCGCCGCTGCGTTTCTTGCGCTGTTGTGGCCTCGACTGACCGCGAAAGATCCCATTGTTATTGCTGTTGTTGCCGCCGTGGTAACGGTTATTGCAATCCCCGCAGTACCAGCGGGTGTACCAGTTCTTGTTGCTGCGGCTGTAGGACTTGTCACGGGTTTCATGTTGAATCGAGGTGCGAAATGAGCATCTGGAATACCGTGATTGCGGCTTCTCTTGCTGTCATGGCACTGAAGCTCATCGGATATGTTGTCCCTACTTCGTTCGGTGAGCAGCCTGCCGTTCAACGCATGAGCTCTGTCCTTACAGTTGCGTTGCTCTCGTCACTGGTCGTCATTCAAACGGTGGCGTCAAGCGGAGGAGTAGCCATCGATGCGCGTGTAATCTCGGTGCTCGCCGCCGGTGTGATGCTGATGCTTCGCGCACCGTTCATTATTGTGGTGATCGTCGCCGCGGCCACGGCAGCTCTGCTGCGATTTACCGGCGTAATGCCTTAATCTTCGAGGTGGTCAACGCCGGGCATCCACGAGTAGCCGGGCTTGCCCCACCCCGCACGACGAATTTCGCGTCGGGCTTGTGTCAGACGCGGTTCGCTCAACCGGTCCACATACAAAATTCCCAACAGGTGGTCGTATTCGTGTTGGAAGATTCGCGCCAACCAGCCGTGCGCGTCGATGGTGAATTCCTCACCGTCGAGGTTCGTCGCCGTCAAAATTGCATGGTGTGAACGTCGCAGGCCAAACCGCTCGCCAGGAACCGACAGGCAACCCTCTGCTTCCTCGTCTTCATCAAGTGGTTCGTTTCCTGTTGGCTCGACGAGAAGCACTGGGTTGATTGCGACACCTTCCTGAAGGACATTGTTCTCGTCTTCCCAGCGCCATACGAACAGCGCCAGATCAAGGCCAATCTGTGGTGCAGCAAGCCCTACTCCGGGGGCTGCCTCCATTGTCTCGAACATATCCGCGACGAGTGCGCGAAGCTCTTCGGTAATGGGGCCAACAGGCGCCGAGGGACGGTGAAGAACGGGTTCGCCCGTGATGCAGATGGTGTGTATTGCCACGGCTTAAGCCTACCTTTTCGTTACGCTGGGAATATGACTTCCGAGCTGAACAATCTGGTGGATCAGATTTCGCTCACTCCTTATCAGGCCATAGGTATTCCTATTGCTCTAGTCGGAGCTGTTTTCCTCTCAGTCGGTGC